>JAEUIE010000056.1 GCA_016795155.1 Planctomycetia bacterium
CATCGTGGAGCGGACGTTCAACTGGCTCAAACGATACCGCCGTATCGCCACCAAGTACGAAAAAACTGGACAGAACTTCTTGGGGTTCTTCCAGTTAGGCTCTGTAATGATGCTGCTCAGGTAATTTGTCAACACGCTCTAATAACTGCAGGAAAGGAGCGAGCGAACGGTATCCACATTTTTCGCCGTAATCATTCAACCATAATGATCCCGTCTCGGGGCACCCAGCCGATTAAACCATGCTCCAATTCAATTTTCACCCAGCCATTTTCCCGTTCGGCAATCCAGCGGGCTTCCACTCCTTCAGCCAGTTTTACAGGCTGTTCATTCCATTGACAAACTTCGTAGGAAAGTCCATTGCCTTGCCTCATGACCAGCCCGGGTTGGTGGATTACAGCCATCGGTATGTGTGCTGGTTCTTTGATTATCAACAAGCTCCAGATAGCCAGGTACCATAACACAGTTACCAATATGCATCTCGTCCATCGTTTCTGTTTCCAATACAGGAAACAAAGCACGCATCCTGTAAGAGTTGTCAGCAGTAACATGAATGGCACGGCTTGAAGCAAAATGCTCCAGCAGTTAACGGCCCATTCGCGCAGACTGGCTGTTCCAAAGCAGGGATCAAGTACCTGGGCTCGTGCGTGCGAAAGTTCTGTCCACGACCAGGCATCTCGTCCATGGTCCAGTTCATATTTCCGCAGGCAGGCAATCCAGCCAGCCAGTGATGATGGATTTGCTGTTGATACTTCCTCAACAGGCATCCAGTTCACAAGACATATCATCAAGAGGCTATGAATCATGGGGACTCCCTTGTTCGAAGAAGTCCTAACACCCTGTTATGAAGTTCGCCTGGCAGATATGTTGCTGGGCCCAGTTCTGCCTCTTCGAGTTCATCCAGTATAGGAATGAGAATACTGGCTTGAGATGTCTGCAAGACTGCTGCCTGCAGTGAATCATGATCCAACATCAGCGCTATTTCCAGCCCCTCACCAAGATATTCGGCGAGCATGGTTCGGTAAATGACAGGCTCAGCACTATCACCAAGTCGTTGCAGTTTCCGAATGAGTTTCCACCGGGCCCATTGCCACCTCAACTTTTTCAGGGGTTCGGGCGCAATCCGTTCCAGCATCACTCGAAGCATGACAATTCCTGCCACAGTGATCGGCAACCAGATCAGCCAATTCAATCTGGGCCAGTGCCAGGAGTCGTTGTTCTTTTTCAGTGCTAATTGCTGAAACTCAGGCAGCCATGAAATTGCTTCAGCCGGTGCCTTGATAACACTCAGACTGGTTGCTGCAGATCCCAGGACGATTTTCAAGCTCGGGACTTTTACCTGAGTGGTTCTGAGAGCTCCTTGAGATGGGTCGTAATCTCGAATGGTCACTGGTGGCACAGCCAGTTTCAATTGACGTGGCCTGATGCGATAGCGAAAGATTCGTGCGTCAGGTTGCGACACATCGGGCAAGCTGTCAATCAGGAATCGCCCTTGTTCCCAGCCGGGCTGATTGGCCAGTTCAGGTGTTGAAAGCCTTTTCAACGCTCCCTTGCCCTGAACTCGCAACTGAAGTTCTACCTCTTCGCCTAGTAATACTGTGGGTTTACTCCAACTGGCAGTCACCTGATAGCTGCCTACTCCGAGATCCCATACACCAGCCGGGGCGGGCAAGAGGTTTAATCGGCGTATTTCCAGTACCAGTGGTTGCGTGCTCCATTTGCCTACTTGTACTGCTGCCAACTTTTGCGTTGTTTCATCGCCCGCAGGTTCTTTTACAGTCATAGTCCAGCGCAATTCGTAGATGCCTGGTTTACTCTGGGGCGCCTGCAGGTTTCTATTCATACATCGCAGCTTGAGTCCAGGTCTGATGACACCTGTCCTGTCTGCGTACTGGTTAAGCCATTCATCTGCTGTCAGGCTCATTTCAGGCATGCCTGTAAGCCAGGGTACTGTTAGCTCCAGTGGCTCTGATGCAGTCAGGCCCTGCATGGTTAGAATGATGTCAATGGTTTCCCCAACCACTGGGTTGGGATTTGATGCGGATAATGACAATTGCTGCGCTGAGCATTGGCTTGCAAACCATAGGAACCACAATACCAGACACACCGATTTGGAAATGAATCGGCGAGCCGTTGTACGTTGTCCTTCTTTATCATTGTGGAAATAAAATTTCACCAGTCTCGGCTCCCCGGTAAGGCTGGTGTTGTGTGCAGCGGTTTTTTCAGTCGTTTTTTCAAATCTTCAAGACGCCTCATGGCTTCTTCGGCACTAATGGGAGGCATGGGGTCTGCATCGGGTAAGGGTGGCAGGTTGCCACGGCCTGGGTTTGATTCACTGTTCCCTGCGCCACCTGGTTCCTGGTTATTGGCAGCTGGTTCACGTTGGTTGGTTGAATTTCCACTGCGATTGCCTGACAGTATTTCGGAGAGCGATGGTTCCTCGCTGGAGTTTGCCTCTTGCTCATCTTTTGGGTCGGGAGGTTCCTGTAGTTTTCGGGCCAGCAGTGCTTGCGCTACTTGGCGATTATGCTCGATGTCACCAGGCAAAGTGGTATTTGCTGCTTTCTCAACCTGAGTGAGACCTGCAAGACTTCGGCTCGCAAGGTCAAAGCTCTGTAACGCCTGCTTGAGTGCTCCCACCGCTCGTCGGCCTCGTAGTGGCGCCGCTAATTCGGTTAACGCGGTGCCCAAGCCATAAGCCGATTTGACTTGACGCAACCCGCGGGCATCTTCCAGTGAGCGGGTGAACGACCAGGCTGCATCGTGGAATTGTTTGGCTTTCGCATAGACTGTTGCCAGATCATATGCTACGCGGCCGGGATCAGTACTTTCGAGTAGCGCCTGTTGATACGCTTCGATAGCGAGCTCCAGATCACCCCGTTGATATGCTCTGTAACCACGAACCAGCGCACCATCTTCCCACTCTGCTCCCATGCAAAAAAGCATCAGACAGCAAATCAGTGATAGTCGGCATGTGGTCACCATATCACTCGCCGAGGTCCTCCCCAGGTAATCTCCACGAGTAGAATAATCAGGGCCAGTGACAGCAGCCAGCCCGATTGATCTATTGGCAAATGTCTGACCTGGCTGGTAACCGGGCGGCCCGGCTGAGGCTGCACTGTGCGCTGCCACCATGTTACCAGTGGTTGTGGATTGCTTTCGCGAACCAGTGAACCACCCGTTGCATCAACGAGGTGTTGCAGCAGAACCTCATTTGCCTGCGAGAGTACCTGTGAGACCTGACCACTTGCCGGGTCTACCTTCATGAGCGAACCTGTACCCTCGGGAATGGGCCATCCTCGTCGGGTATCTCCCACTAACAGCACATCCAATGCAGGAATTCCTTGAGCAGATTGCAATACTTCTGCTTCCGTCGTTTGCTCATCGCCATCGGTTATCAATAGCAGGTCAGTGCTGGATGCTGTTTCAGGCTGAGACTCGATCCACGATTTCAGCCAATGGATTGCAGCAGCCAGACTTGTGCCGATGACTACACCCTGGTGCTGTAGGGTGCGTCCCTGCATACCCAGTGATTCGGTGTCAAGTTCGCTGATCTGGTAGGTAAGATGTTCCAGATCTTCTGTTGGAGGGCAGAGCAAACGCACCTGGCCGGCAAATACTACCAGTCCAATTCGGGTGCGTCCTGATGATGTTCGTAGATTATCCACGAGTTCGAGCAGATATTCTTTTGTACGCTGCAGCCTGTTGCGAGGAGGCTGATCCTCAGCAAGCATACTGCGACTCACGTCGATCAGAACCAAAACATCCCGAACGGTGCTGACAGGCGTTACCGGTGCTGTGCCCCATGTAGGCTTGGCAAGTGCCACGCTTACTAAAACCAATAGCAGGCACAGCAGCAGATAACCCCACCGCCGATGTGTTGCCCACAGATAAGAATGGTGTGACCAGTCCTGAAACAGTAGCCGACGCTGGCGATCAACCCTCCACCAGAGTACCAGCATCAGTGGTACCACCAGCAAAAGCCAGAGCGCTGCAGGTTGTTCCAGAGTTGGCAACGCCAGGGGCATGCATTACTTTCCAAGGGAATCAAATTTAGTGTATACGAATTATCCACTGGCTGCATATGCAAGGCAAAGAGTTGCCTGGCAGTACATCTAGGCAATAACAGTGCTGCACGCTAAGGTGATGGGAAACCTGTTTTCCAAGAAGGCTCACGATGAGCACTGAAACCTGGACGCTGGGACGCTTACTCCAGTGGACGACTACATTTCTGACCGAGAAGCAGGCTGATTCCCCCCGGCTGGATGCTGAGGTGCTGTTGGCACATATTCTGAATGTTCCACGTATTGCCCTATACACCCGTTTCGATGAAGTTGCCAGCGATGAAACACGGGCACGTTACCGACAACTCGTTAAGCAGCGCGTGGAGGGAATGCCTGTTGCCTACTTGGTAGGCTTCAAGGAATTTTACAATCTCCGTTTCGCAGTCACTCCAGCAGTGCTCATTCCACGTCCGGAAACGGAACTGGTGGTACTGGAAGCCATTCGCCTGGCCAAGACTATTACATCGCCGCGTGTGGTCGATGTGGGAACCGGTTCCGGTGTGATGGCTATTACGATGGCCCGTTTCGTGCCTGCAGCCAATGTTACCGCTATTGATCTCAGTCCCGATGCGTTGGCAGTTGCCCAGCAGAACGCACAAACACTGGGGGTAGCATCACGTATTCGCTTTCTCCAGGGTGATCTGCTCGCCCCGGTTGCAGGAGAGATGTTTGACCTGGTGATGTCTAATCCGCCTTACATTCCCAGTGAAGTCATGTCTTCACTTTCAGAATCAGTGAAAAAATATGAACCGCATCTTGCACTCGATGGCGGGCCTGGTGGGTTGCAAGTCATTGAAAAACTTGCGGACCAGGCACTTGGACATCTAAAGCCAGGCGGATATCTCATACTGGAAATCGGATATGATCAAGGCAAAACAGTTCCAGCTCTTTTGCAGAAACTTGGCTATCAGGCTGTAAACATTCAAATCGATCATGCTGGCCATCCTCGTATCGTTCGGGCAGTTCGTTAACACCATCTCTTTTCAAGTTTACTCACCATAAATGGCGATGATGATAATGGTTTATTCTGGTTATGGTGTGCTTATGGTTCGTCTCTTGCTCCTGTTGAGCACCGTGCCACTTCTGGCTGGTTGCTCCGATTCGGAAGTTCTGCGGATGCGTTCCGTGGGCGATAGGATGTATGACCGTGGCGCCAAACTCGTTCAACATGCCTGGGATGAACTGGGACAGACATTGCTCGATCAACCAGTCAGTACGAAACAAACTGAGCCAGATGTACTGAGCAAGGTGCAGATGCGATTGAAATGGGATTTGGCATTGGCTGAGGTTGATATCCAGGCTTCACAGCACGAGGAAACCATCATTTTGACTGGCACTGTGAAAAACGACCAGCAGAAACAGTATGCTCTTACACTTGCGGAGCAGACGGTTGGAGTAAAGAAAGTGAAAGATGAAGTAAAAGTTCAGAAAGACAATCCACCAGCAACTTTGAAAAATGATTAGATAGCTACCTGGCCAGATGCTTTTGCAGCCATTGGCCCCAGGTCGACATGATATCGGTACTTGCCTTGAAATGCATGGCAGTAGCGCTCATGCGGAACAGCCGCTCGACACGCTGATCTTTCATCTTGCACCGAAAATCAGTGTAACTTCCTTTGCCTTTGCCTACTGTTTCAAGAAAGAATCCTTCAACGTCCTGGTAGTCAACCCTGTGGTGCATCAATCCGAACCAGCTTCGCACCGCCACGCCATCAGGTTGAAGTGTCACTTGTTCCAGAGACAGGTACAAGGCTCCGACGAGAAAGATCACTCCACCGCCAAAGACAAGCATCCAGTTCATGAGTTGCCTGGGCATCGCGACAAAAAAGCCAGCGGCACTGACGACTGCACTAAGTAGCAGCAAAATGCCGATGCTCGACCATGAAATTCGATATGTTGTAGTGCCATCTGCATACGATGTAATGCTGGCGGAGCCAAAATATCCTGCAACCCATGTTGCAAACACGCCGCCAAATAACAGACCGAATACCAACAGACCACAACTCAGGAGTTCTGATGTTTCATAGTCATGAAAGAGTGACTTGTATGATGGAAGCAATCCCGGACTCCTATTGACCTGTAAAGAATCTTTGTGAGATTTCAGCATTTTCCTTTTTTGTGGGAACCAGAATGCTGGGTACAGTCTTATCATAGTGTCCCACACAAACCAAAGGTTGGCTTAATGGAAGCATTGACGCTCGCTCGCTGGAGCATGGCACAACAGAAACCTGTTGCTTCCGATGAAGACAGTTTGGTAAATGCTGCCAGGCATGATTCCGAAGCGATGGCTCAGCTTTTTCGTCGGTACTATCCGCCGATAACTCAATACATCCATCGACGTACCGGTGATCGGGCCGTAGCTGAGGATTTAAGCAGTGAAGTATTCCTGGCAATGGTGCGATATCTGCCCCGCTACCGTATCGGCAACACGCCGTTTCGTGCCTGGCTGTATCGCATTGCAACCAATCAAGTTAACCGTTGGGCCAGTCGCAAACGACGCTGGAGCTGGCTGCCCTTGGGCGACCATGCAGCCACGGAAAAAGAATCAACCAGCGAAGAAGCGGCACACATTCGCATGGCACTGCTGAAACTGCCGGTGCATTACCAGAGTGCCTTGGCGCTTCATTACTTGGAAGACATGAGCCTGGAAACTGTATCGCAGGTGCTGGGCTGTGCGATAGGCACCGTGAAATCACGGCTGGCCCGAGGGCGAGCTATGTTATCCAAATTGCTGACTGAACATGAAAACCGGCACGAACACAAGACGGAGGAGCGATCATGATCCATCCCGACGATCCACTTCAACGCGCGTGGGAGTTATTGAAAGCTGACTCGGCTGAGTTGGCCCCTCAACCTCAATTGGAGAAGAGACTGATGAATGCAATGAATACCAAGACCTCAGCACAACCGTGGCAGCGCAAGCTGCTTATCGCTGCTGGTCTGCTCCTGGGCTTCCTGGTTGCCGGCACCGGCATCTGTGTTGCTGCAGGCTACAACCCATTCAAAACCATCACTGTCATGTTCGATGGCACAGATGTTCACATCACCGATGAGAACGGCAACAGCGTCTCGGGTGAAGTAGTGGATATGCAGATTACCGAGGATAAGGGTGTCAAGCAAATGACCATCACCATTAATGGTTCGGACGGTCAGCAAGGTCTTGCTACATGGGAATCGGCACCGGTCAAAAAGTAATTGACTAGACAAATAATACAAGCCCACAGATTACATTTGTGGGCCTTTTTGTAACCAAAATGCGAAATGTCTACTGCTGTAATCGTCGAGGTAACTCTCGACATGTAATAGCGACTCGCCCCGCATTCTTGATCGTGGTCACCGCAAAGGTTTTTCCCGCCACACTGAAATCAAATGCCTTAATGGGCAGTTCTGGCAACTTGACAATAGTCTGGCCTTTGTATCTGATTTCCAGTTCATGTTTCGTGCCTATTGGCAATTCCATGGAACTGCTGCTGCCAGGCAGCGTCATCGTAGCCTGTGATTCTCTGACTGCACTGGGAGCTAATTCTTCTTCGTACAACACAGCGACGTTGAACTGGTAGTCTGCTCCAGGTTTGGTCATCTGAGCCTTTACCACTACGGTTTTTCCTTCATCACTCGTGCTGACCGATTCGTTGATGATGTTTGACGATTTCTTTAATGTGCTTGGTTCAAATCGGGCTGATTTGATGACATACCCGGGAGTAGCGCGAATGACTTCCTGAACCGTACTGCTATTCGATTTACCCTTAAGCGCTACAGAATGAAGACGACTTTTCTTCAGCGTATCTGCACTGAGCATAGATCGTATGGTGACATCCACAGCCAAAGTAGTATTCATGTGTGGCCCACTGCTGTTACCTCGAGGCGTGCCGAATGAGGATGGTGATGTTGCACCCGTCGTGACAATGCCGCTTTGAGGCAGCACTTCTATTTCCTGAAGGCTGGGCGAACCTTTCTGATGTCCCATGGTTGCTCGCACTTTCACCAGATATTTGCCTGGCAAGGCAAATTCGTGCACCATCGTCTCGCTACCAGTCTGGTACACACCGTTGCCAAAATCCCATTCAAACTGTGCATCCAGGTCAGCCGTTGCTTCAAACTTGATTTGCACGCCTGCGGTATATGGCTTGGCTTTCTGGTTGAGTGCTTTGGAACTGAGATCGAGCACCTGTGGTTTTACGCCTACTGCAATCAGGCTTTCCCTACTGTCTTCCTGGTTTGCCACGTTACTGACTACCAGCTTCACCTTGTACGAATTGGCTTTCTTGAACTTATGCTTGACCTCCGGTACATCGCCAGCCACGACTTCAAGCGGGCTGCCATCGCCAAAATCCCACTTGGCCTGTTTTGCGTTTTGCGAAAGGTTTTTAAATGTGACAGTTAAGTCAGTGGTTTCTTCGGAAGCAAAATTCGCCAGGGGCTTGGCTGGCTTGACAAAACGGTCAATCAGTGGAGTGAACCACATAAGGCCGCCAGTAACGACCAGTCCCACCAGACCGCCAAACACTTTTCCGACAATACCTTTGATATGCGATTGCGCCTGTTCCTTGAGCGCCATGGCTAGCCCCTCCTTGAGCGAGCAATATTCTTCCAGGAGCATGCACATAGCCTAAACTGCCAATCCATGCAAGCCCGTTTGAAACAAGATTTTACGCTATCGCTTCACTGCCAGAAGAAAACAGGGGCTGTTCGGAAAAAAACGATCTTCCTGTAACACTTCCACTGAACGATAACCGACATGCTTCCAGGCCCTCAGCAGTTCGTCTCGTTCCATCCAGTGACTGTAATGAGCACCAGCACCACAAAAACCTGGTCTTAACAGCGCTGTTTGGTACTCCTGCCGATGGAGAGTATGTTCATAGCCGCCAAATTGCGTTCGATGGGCTGACTTAAAAATGCTCTTGAGATGAGCAGATTGTCGCACCATCTCGGCATCATAATAATGTGTCCAGACCAACACGCGGTCGGTGATTCTGGACAGCAGACTGATGAGTTCCATGGGTTGCTGCTGGTGGTAGAGTACGCCTGAAGCCAGCACCATGTCAAAACGGGGCGGCTGAGAACGCAGATATGCCATGAAATCACCATGCTTGAAGTGCACATTTTTCATGCCAGTGATTTCTTTCGCGATCAGGCATTTGAGATAAGCCCGAGAATTGGCTTCGATAGCCAACACCGAAGCTGCGCCAGCTTTTTCCAACTGATAGCTATGTCCGCCTTCGAGAGGTCCCAGTTCGAGAACCTTCTGCCCCGCTACTCCTCCCAATGCAGCAAGACCAATCCTAATGCGTTCGTCATCAAAAAGTGTCACTGAGCCTGCCTGCAGAGATAGTGCGTCGGGAAACTGCGAAGACCATTCGCCAGAAAAGATATTGAGTGCTTCCTGATCGGAAGGCAGATTCATCGAGTAACATTCGATAATGGAAGGTGCCGGTGCAACTTCAGCAGTATGCAGCATTTGGCGTTTGATATGCCGTAAAGGTTGCTTGATCGCTTCGAGTGTCAGCTTCATGCTTAACCCGCTGAAAGAATAGTTGTGCTAGTATTTGATACTGTATCGTAACTTTGCAGTTTAATGAAGTGCACTTAGTGAATGTAAGGAAACGTCTGGTGAGATAATGACGCGAAATACAATCACTGTTTCATCATCTCCGGCAGCACATAGGCTCGCAGGTATCCAACACTGACACTGCCCAAGTGGTTGCCATCGTGGCCACTCCATTCCACTACACGGTCCCAATGATGCTGGCGTAACTTCTGATACAACACCTGATCATTCGGATGCGAATAGACTAGTCGAAATCCCCGCAATCCGGCAGCATCACTACTTTCCAGATCGGTGGTGCCAATCAACTTGATGCCCAAGCCAAGTATCTGATCGTTTCTACTATGGTAAGTATCAATTCCCATGCGAGCTGTGTGCAATGATGGCCTGAGGTCGTAGGTATCGGGAACCGATGGAGCAAGCAGTATAATTTTTTCCACGCTGACCGGTGGCAGATGTTCTGCAGCTATCAACACAACAGCACAACCCGTGCTATGACCAATCAGAAAAACTTTACTATCCGCTCGGACTTCTTGATACGCCTGCACGGCGGCTGCTAACCTCTTGCCCTGAGATTTGTGATTATCCATATCGAGATGGTCTGTCAGTACTCGACCTTTTCCTCGCGACCAGCTAAATGTCTCAAGAGAGAATCCTACATTGGATTTTCGGATGACTTCCGACAGATTCTGAGACAGTGTACCTGCGTCGCCTGAACCGTTGGCAACAAAGACATGCCCATCGGCTCCGATTGTCTGAGGCACGGTGGCAGGTTGCGATGCATCACCAGATGAGATGATCAGCATTTGGCTGACAATGAGAACATATGACAATCGGAGCAATTTCGTTTGCATAATCAATAGTTCATGAAATAACCGGTGGCGACTGATCGACAGTATATCAAGCTCGAATTCGCTCACGAAAGGGCAGAATGCTATGGGAAAGGCAGAAAGGCCATTGGGGAACCACTTTTCTGATTCAATCGTCTCATCTTATGTACTCTTCCCTGTCATAATTATCAGGCAATTAGTGCCTGATTAACTTATAAAATAGCCACCAGTAATTTTCAGAGGATTGTCCATGTTACTGATTCCGTGGGTGTCCAAAAGTGTTTTGTTGTTCAGCCTGGCTGTAGGCATAGGGTATCAGGAACCAGCTAAAAATGCAGTTCCCATTGACCGCCCGGCAGACCGCGATGCTATCAGTGTCACCATCAAACAACTCCTCGATGCGTTCGAAAAACAGGATGTCGCCAAAGTTACCGAATTGCTGACTGACGGCGCGGAACTCGGCAGCGAAGAAAATCCCCCGCTTATCGGCAAAGCTGCCATCGAAGAAGCTCTCAAGAAACGATTTGCGACCAAATCAAATCAAAGGATGGTATTGTCGGATGCGACTCTTCGCTTCACTTCGCAGGTCACTGCGGTGGAAGAAGGTACACTGAAATCTATCATCAAAGGACAGGCCTCTTCCACGCATCGCTACAGCCTGATGCATGTCAAGGAAGATGGCAAGTGGAAGATTGCACAGATTCGCCAGTGGACGACTGAAGATGCTGCTCTGCACGATCTCGAATGGCTGATCGGCGAATGGAAAGCCCAGCGCGAAGACCTGGCCATTCATACCACTTACGAATGGGTTGGCAATAAAGCATTTATTCGAGGCAACATCAACACCCGTCAGAAAGACCGCACCGTTTCCGCCATGCAGGTGATTGGGCTCGATCCCAAATCTGGGGGGTTGCGAATCTGGATATTTGAAGCAAATGGCATTTTCGCTGAAGGTTCCTGCCATCGTGATGAAAATGCCTGGATCTTTGAAACTGCTGGGGAAACACCGCAAGGTGTATCGGTCTCTGCCAAGAACATTCTGTACCACGTCAGTCCTGAAGTAATGACCTGGCAACCTGTACAACTCCAGATGGGGAATGAACAGATCGCCGATCTGCCACCACTTAAAGTGACCAAGGTGAAGAAGTAACCAACCCATCATCTAACATGAGAATTCAAAGCAGGATTTCAACATGAACCGTTTCTTTCTGGTGACATTGATACTGGCGGTATCAGTCTTATGGCTGGCCCCTGAGGTGGCTGCCCAGCGAGGTGGTCGCGGAGGTGGCGGCCAGCGTGGCTTTGGTACCGGTTACGGTGGTACTATGCGAACCGGCTATGGGAGTGGCTTCGAGACCGGTTATGGCGGTGGGTTCGGCACGGGTTACGGCGGAACCATGCACACTGGTTATGGTGCCAGACCAGGATATGGCTACGGCGGTGCTGGATTTCAGGCTGGCACTGGCAGAGTACTCGGGCCTTATAGTCAGGCAGGCACAGGCCGTGCCTTGGGACCATACAGCCAGGCTGGAACCGGACGTGCCTTGGGGCCATATTCCCAAGCTGGAACAGGCGTGGCATTAAACCCCTGGACACAAGCTGGCACCGGCAGAGCACTAGGGCCATATAGCCAGGCAGGTACAGGACGGGCTGCCTATCCCGGAACTCCAGGTACCGGTGCCATTGGTACGTATCATCGCACCAATGGTGAAATCTCTGGCCAAGCGAGCGCGGCCCGCGTCAGATTCAATAACTACAACTGTTTCCGTCCCGACTGGTATGCCCGTTATCCTCGTGCTTGGTTCCCTGTTGCCTGGCCTGTGATGGCGGCATGGAACTATACTCCCTGGACTGAGATTGCTTCCTTCACCAGCTATCCCGATACGCAAACCTTCTATGACTACGGTACTTCGGTCGTCTACCAGGATAACCAGGTGTATATGAACGGCGACAGCCTGGGTACGCAGGAAGAGTATGCCCACAATGCTTCACTCATTGCAGAAGCAGGTCGCAAAGCCAACGTCACTCGTGAAGAAGAATGGAAATCGCTCGGCGTTTTCAGCATGCTTGCCAGCGATGAAGTTGACCCACACACCATCATCCAGTTAGCAATTAACAAGCAGGGGGTATTGCGAGGCACCTCACTGAATACGATTACCAACGAGGCTCAGACCGTCTATGGTAGCGTGGGTACCAAGACAGAACGAGCAGCGTGGACGGTTGGTGATGAGAAGTTACCGGTGTATGAAGCAGGTATCGCCAACCTGACGCTAAACGAAACCACCATGCTGGTACACTTCAGCAAGGGAAATACGAAGCAGTATACCTTGGCACGAATGGAAGCCCCGGCAGAATTAAAATGATCTCTGAACAAAGTTGAACTTGGGCACGATGTTTTGAAACATCGTGCTTTCTTGCGTTATTAAGCTGCCACAAAGATACGGTTTGTAAAGCTTATTGAGCTATGTAGATAACAGTGTTTAGTTTCATAATTGAACAGACTTAATGGTATTCAATAGCCGTTACGCAAATCATTCACATCCTACTATAATGTCAATAAACTATCCAAATCCTATCTTACCCACATGCCTGTTGCCACCATATCCATTGATGAAAAAACAGTTTGTGGCGGGGGAAAGCCCCTGCTATGGATTCTTGGCCCTTGTGTGATCGAATCACGCGAGTTCCTATTGCCGGTTGCTGATCAAATTGCACAGATCAGTGCCGATTTAAGGATACCTGTTGTTTTCAAATCATCGTTTGACAAGGCAAATCGTACATCGGGCAAATCGTTCCGTGGGCCAGGTTTGAAAGCCGGTTTGGCTATTCTGGATGAGGTAAAAAAGCGAACCGGATTGCCTGTGCTAACTGATTTTCACGAACCCTGGCAGGCAGAGCACATCGCCCAGGTATGTGATATTCTGCAGGTCCCTGCCTTTCTGGCCCGCCAGACAGATATGATCGAAGCAGCGGGGCGTACCGGAAGAGTGGTAAACGTTAAAAAAGGCCAGTTTATGGCACCTAGTGACATGAAAAACGTTGTTCATAAGTTGAAAGAAGTAGGCTGTGAACGTATTTTGCTGACTGACCGGGGTACCAGTTTTGGCTACCATACACTGGTAAACGATTTCCGATGCATTCCGCAGATGCAGGAATATGGATATCCTGTGATCTTTGATGCAACTCATAGCGTACAATCTCCAGGGGGTGCGGGTGACCGTTCCGGGGGCGACCGCCGAATGGTTCCGTTTCTGGCCCGGGCTGCCACTGCAGTGGGGTGCGATGGCATCTTTCTGGAAGTGCATCCCGATCCGGACAATGCTCCAAGCGATGGTCCGAACATGCTGCCGCTGGATGAATTGTCTGCCCTGCTAAAAACCTGCCAGAAACTGAGACAAGTCCTGGCTGATTGATTCTGAGTACAGTGTTGTGATTAAGGACAATTTCATGCGATTTCTGATTTATTTATTCCTCGTCGGGTTTCTGGTTGGTTGCACTGAGAACGTAGCCACCGTTGAGAAGCAGCAACAACAGATCAATGAAGTCAGTACGATTTTATCCCAACTACAGCAGGAACGTATTAACATCTCCACGTTCCGTTCTGTCGTGGAACAGCTCAATAATCATTACGATCATCATGGCGATCCCAGCAAGAAACAGTTGACCATGCCAGCAGCTCAGGAAGCTGTGCTCAAGCAGTTACTGAGTCAGGTAAAGAACGATTTCGACCGTGCACGTAGAGTAGACGACGTAAAAAGCCGATTGTTCAATACTTATGCTGACACGAGTTACCTTGATTCTTGCCTGCTCTATCGTGAAGCTGTTAGAGCTCATGAAAACGATCTGGGAGAAATCCCGCCGCGAAATCAGCCTGAAGCCCAGGCAGCATGGAAGCTTGATCTGGTGAAGAACCTTTTTTATTGGACCATGCGTCAGGTGGCATTGCGAAAAAATCCAGTCAACATCAAAGATTGGCCCTCTCACGAACTGCTGCGTCTGGGAGCTGGTGATGCAGATGACCGACTTCGTGTGTTTCTGGGTTTGTTGAATCAGACTGATATAGATGGATGTGCAGTCGTTGTGAAAACACAGGTTCGTCAGGACAATATTGTCGAAGATCGCCAGTTACCTGTCCTGTCGGGTGTATTGATTGACAACAAACTTTACATGTTTGATACACACGAAGGAAAAATGGTTTCCGGAAGCACTCCTGGCGTTCCTGCAACCTGGGATGAAGTGAAAAAGAATCCTGCGTTACTGACCAAGCGTACTGACGGCCCAACCCCAACTCAACTAAATGAAGCTGAATTGGTTCTTCTGGCCAATGTGAATAGTCTGGCACCGCGTATGCAAACATTAGAATCTGAGTTTGATACGATCAAGGTCCAGGTAAAACTATACGATGATGTTGCTTCAAGGATCGATCGTTTCAAGGCAGCAGGAATCACTGTCAGCCCCTGGGCGGCTATCAACCGAAATGGTTTTCCTGGTCTGGTATATCATCGCTATGCTGAATCTGGCCGGGGTGATCCCAGATTGATTGACGACATACTTCCCCGTGCTCGTCTCATTCCCGACTGGGCAACAAACATAGAGAAACAGCTCAAGCAAACTGGTGTTTCCCAATCCTTACACAATGAATTTGATCGATTGTTTATCAACCTCAGACTGGAACCGGGTGGCGGAAGAGACCTGATGGTTCGTGGCAAAGCTCACCAGGCCATCGAACGTATGTCACGGTTTGAAAATCGTCTTGAACGCGCATTGGCACAATTCGAAAAAGATCGTCCTCATTCATTGCCAGCATTCCGTGACGGTTTCCTGCCAGAATATACAGTCGAATGTGTTAAGCTCCAACAGCTCAACGATAAGCTGAAGACCATTACAAATGGATCCCCCGAACAACGACAATTGGAAATGGAACTGCGTCAAAAGTACAGTCAGTTGGATATGGCTTGGCGTTCAGTCAATGTTCGTACGGTTATCAACAGTTTGAATGCTGAATGGGCTATGCCTGATCTGCGTGAACACCTGACTTATTTCATGGGGTTGGCCAAGATGGAGTTGGCAATCCGAGCAGAGATGCGCTATCGGAAGAACCCTAAAGCTCCGTGGCCTGTCAATACACTCACTCCTGCCCAGCAATATGCTTCAGCTGCCGAGTGGTTTGATCGATACGAGGCGCTCATTATTCCAACCAAATCACACATCTGGCTTGATGCTGTGAAGCTTCGTCGTCAGGAATGCCTCGATAAGGTAGGGGAACTTGGTGCCAAGGTGGCCACAAATAATCCAGGCTAGAGAATACTATGTTCTCCAGTTAACAGCATGACTGCAGCCATGGCAATCATCAGGCCATCCTCCACCAGCGTTACGGTAGTCATGGGAAGGTTGAACACGGTGCCAAGACAGGCACATCGTATTTTCCTTCTAGCCAGAAGACTCTGAAATACTCCTACAGCACTGATCGACATGACAACCAGAGTTATGACATTGGTCAGCCAAGGTTTGAAATCGATAAGGTAAGCTGCACCAAGCAGCAATTCGATAAAGGGATATACGTAGCCATACATTGGCAATCGTTTCGCAATCACATCATACATGCGGTAGGAATTGGCGAAGCCCCGTACATCAAGTAGTTTGAAGAAGGCAAAAACCAGAAAGAACCCTGCCATGAAATGACGCATGGCCCGTTCCCATGAAAAAATTCCTGCATGAAACTCCACCAATGCCACGGTGCCCAGCAGAAACGCCAGGATCAGCATCAAAGGATAGTAGGTAGTGGGAGAAGGCTCCGCCAGTGGTTCTTCCACTTTTGGCGATGCAACTGAAACTGTTCCCAGAATACTGTAGCCGGCCCGTTTCATCAGTTCGTGCATCAGTTCATCGGTAACTGATGGTCCTTCTACGGTTAGCACCTTATCGGGTGATGCCAGGTCGACTTCCCACCTTGAGATGCGAGGCTCCTGATCCAGCACAGGTTTCAAGCTTTCCAGGCAACTGCTGCATCGCAGGTTGGTTTTATATTTACGTGACATTGTCTCCTCCGCTTTCATTCTACACCTCGAACGATATTGAAGATCAAAACTTTTCAGGGCATGACTTGATTCATCGTTTCTCGAAGAAATCCGACATCCGCGCCTGATTATCGGTGGAGCCGTCTGGCATACCCAGCTAAAGTGACAGCATGAAAACACAACTGCCCCAACATGAAATGCAACAGGCGTATTTGACCAGCGATGCCAGTTATAATGGGTTATTTTTCCTGGCAGTCAAAACTACGGGTATCTTTTGCCGTCCCGTTTGCCCGGCCCGTAAGCCGCTGCCTGGCAATGTCGAGTACTATCCAACGGCTGGGGCGGCGCTCTTTGCTGGTTATCGGCCTTGCAAGCGATGCAAGCCACTTCAGTCTTCATCGCAGCCGGCTTGGGCTGTCAGGCTGTTGAATGAACTCGAACAGCATCCAGAACAACGCATTACTGAATTCAACTTGCGTCAGCGAGGTATCGATCCAGCTACTGTGCGGCGGTACTTTCAAAAGGAATTTCACATGACATTTCAGGCATACGCTCGTGCTCGTCGTCTGGCAACCGCTTTCAATCAAATCAAGCAGGGCAACCGAATTGACGATGCACTCTTTTCCAGTGGTTATCAGTCGCACAGCGGTTTCCGTCAAGCGTTCACCAAGACTCTTGGCAAGCCTCCGGGCAAAAGCCAGGTGAGCGACTGTATTCTATTGCATTGGATCAATAGCCCGCTCGGGCCTCTGGTGGCAGGCGCTAATTCACAAGGTGTATGTCTACTGGAATTCAGCGATCGCCGCATGCTTGAAACGCAAATGAAAACACTGCGCAGGTTGTTTCAAGTACCAATCGTGCCCGGCAATAACGAGCATTTGATACAGCTTCAGCATGAACTGAAAGATTACTTTGCTGGCAGGTTAAAACGGTTCACCATACCGCTGGTGTATCCAGGAACGCCATTTCAGAACAAGGTTTGGAACGAACTTCTGAAAATTCCGTATGGCAAAACCATTTCATATCAGCAGTTGGCACATGCTGTGGATTCACCCAAGGCTGTTCGTGCCGCTGGTACTGCCAATGGTAAAAACCGTCTGGCTATTCTCATTCCCTGTCACCGTGTTGTTAATAAGAACGGCAACCTCGGTGGCTACGGCGGCGGACTGCGACGCAAGGAGTTCTTACTGCAACTCGAACGCCAGCATGCCTGATACAACCTGGATGCCAGTTACAATTGGTTTATGCTGTCACTGTTCAGTGTCTCCATACAATTTCCTTCTGACTTTTACACGAAGGAATCAGACTCACTGCCATGCCTGAACGCATTGATGTTGTTGCCATCACGGATGAAACCCGTCGTCGGTATTTGAATTACGCCCTCTCGGTCATCACTAACCGGGCCCTGCCTGATGTGCGTGATGGTCTGAAGCCTGTGCAGCGGCGTATTCTCTATGCCATGTTTCACGATCTTCACCTGTACGCCAACGAGAAGCCACTCAAATGTGCCAAGGTCAGCGGTGAAGTGATGGGCAATTACCATCCGCATGGCGACATGGCTATTTATGATACCCTGGTTCGAATGGCTCAGAGCTGGGTGATGCGTTATCCGCTCATTGATGGTCATGGTAACTTCGGTGCGGTCGATGGCTATGATGCTGCCGCCAGCCGTTACACCGAATGCAAGTTGCAACCGATAGCCGAAGAGTTGATGGTCGAACTTCGGCAGAAAACCGTCGACATGAAACCCAATTACGATGGCAACCGCCAGGAACCGATAGTTCTGCCCGCCCGCTTCCCCAACATACTGGTAAATGGCTCGACCGGCATCGCGGTGGGCATGGCAACCAACATTCCACCGCACAATTTAAAGGATGTCATCGCTGCCTGCATCCAGTTGATCGAAGCCCCCGATTCTACCACAGCGGTGTTACTTGATAAACTCAAAGGCCCTGATTTTCCACTGGGTGGCAAAGTTCTGGCTGACCGTAAGACACTGCGCAATATCTACGAAGAAGGGCAAGGCAGCATCAAGATACAAGCTGAATGGAAGCTCGAAGAAAGCAGTAAGAAGCGGCAGATTGTTGTTACCAGCATTCCCTATGCAGTTAACAAGGGCACACTTGAAGAGAAGATCGGCGAGATTATCGCCAACCGATCGCTGCCACAATTGGTCAACGTCGTCAATGAATCGAACGACAAGGATGGCTTGCGAATTGCTCTGGAGATCAAGACCGATGCCGATCCGGAAACGGTGATGGCATATCTTTTCAAGCATACCGATCTGCAGACATCGTTTGCGTACAACATGACGTGTCTGGTGCCGAGCACGCCGCAAATTGAAAAAGAGGGGAAACGGAAAAAGAAAAACGAGGAGGAAGAGGAAACTAAGGTGCCCACGATCATGCGGCCTGCCCGCGCTTCGCTGCCTGAAATGCTGCGGCACTTCCTCGACTTCCGATTCCTTACTGTCAAAAGGCGGTACGAGTATCTGTTGCAGCAGCTGCGGGCCCGCATCCATATCCTTGAAGGCTTCCGACTCGTCTTCAATGCTCTCGATAAAGTGCTGGAACTCATCAAGACAAGTCAGGGTAAACAGGATGCTGCCGAGAAGCTGATGTCATACCTCAAACTCGATGAAATCCAGGCTGATGCCATTCTGGAAATGCTGCTTTACAAGATCGCCCGACTCGAAATCAAAAAGATTCTCGAAGAGTTGCGTGAGAAGAAGGAAGAAGCTGAGCGCATCGAAGCTATTCTCAAATCGGAAAAGAAACTCTGGGGCGTGGTGAAGACCGAACTGGACGAGGTGGGTGAAAAGCACGGCGAACGCCGACGAACCCGCATTGTCGGCGAGGAGGAAATGCCTGAGTTTGATCCCGAAGCTTACATCGTTCGCGAAAACACTAACGTCGTGCTGACCAAAGATGGCTGGATCAAACGTGTCGGTCGACTTGCTTCCGTCGAAGGCACACGCGTTCGCGAAGGGGACAGCGTGGTAGCTGTGGTGCCGGGCAGCACACACGATCATGTTGCGTTCTTTTCCGATGATGGCATCGCTTATACGATGCGGATCAATGAGGTCCCTGCAAGTACGGGTTACGGCGAACCGATTGCCAAGTTCTTCAGGCTCAATGATGGAGCCCGCATCATTGCTGCCTACACAGCTGATCCGCGATTTATTCCGGCAGAGACCAAGCCTGCGAGCAAAGGCGATCCGCATGGACCCTATCTCCTGGCTGCCACAGCTCAGGGGCAGGTACTGCGTACGCCTTATGCTCCGTATCGTGAAGCGAGCACGGTGAAAGGCAGGATGTATGTCCGCCTGAATGATGATGACAAGGTTGTTCTCGCGGCTATTGCCCTTCCTGAGTTCAAGAGCATTATCCTCTGCTCGGTGGAAGGCCGCGTGATTCACTTCCCGGTTTCAGAAATACCTGTGCTGACTGGTGTAGGTAAAGGTGTCATCGGCATCAAACTGGATGACAAGGATACAGCGCTGGGTGGCACGCTCATCCGCAACCAGAATGATTGGTTGGCTATTGAAACCAGCGGCGGCCGAACGCTCGAATTCTACGGCAGCAGAGAGCAAGTGAGCCGGGCTGGTAAAGGCTTTGAAGCAGTCAAGCGCACCAGCTTTACCCGCATAGTTCCGCAGCCTATTGATTTGGTGAATTGGGACAATTTTGAACAGCCTGCTGCGGAAAAGAACGGCAAGCCAAAGAGCAAAACGCTTTTTGATTAGTCATGGTTTTTCCTTTTTGAACATGAAATGAATCACGTCCCATTCTTCTTTATCAATAATTTCCATTAGAAAACGAATAAGTAGATGAACCGCACTGGGTGGTATGCGTACAATATGCGCGGTTCCCTATATCCCGTGAGGAGACACCATGAACTGGTCTGTAAACAAGCCGATGTTGCCCCTGGTACTGGTGCTGTGCTGGATAGGCTCCACCGGACTGGTGCAGGCTTCGGATCCAACCATTGTCGATAACGCCAAGCTGTTCAATGCGGAAACATTGAAGAAGGCTAACGATCAACTCATTCAACTCAAAAAGGCTACCAACAAAACGGTGGTCATCGAAACCTATAATGGAGTGCCAGCGGACAGGCGAACGGCATTCCGTGCCAACCGTGCACAGTTTTATGATCGCTGGGCAGCTGAAAGGGGCAAAGCGATCAATCTCCAGAATGGTACACTCTTCCTGGTCTGCATTGAACAACCAGAAGATGTAGCGTCTGGCAGCAAGCCCTCCAAACGTATTGAGGTGTGGACCGATGCAAAAACCATGAGTCGTTTTACCAAAGACGAGGCAAATCAAGCCGTTCAAAAGCTGGGGACCAAACTCAACAGCGATCCCAACCAGGGTCTCCTTGATCTGGTAGCAAGTACCAGAACTTCCATGATGTCGATGTTCGGCACTCCTGTTGGCACTGGTTTCGATAAACCTGCCGGTTCCGGCAATGCATTGGCCAAAGAAACGGAAAAAGGCGTGATCAAACAAGCCAAAGAGTTCGGTAACAAGACTCTTGAAGATGCTAAAGAAGGAAGGATGGATGTTATGACCATCGTGTTGATAATTGGCGGCTGCATACTCGGCTTCTGGATATTAATTGGCCTGGTTCGTGCTTTCACCCGGCCACGCATGAATGCCGGTGCTTATGGAACACCTCCGCCTCCAGGTGGTATGGTACCTCCTCCACCAGCTGGCTATGGCCGAGGTTACGGTCAGCCCATGGGTCAGCCTTACGGCCAGCCAATGGGTTATCCGCCTCAACAGGCTGGTGGCATGGGATTCATGGGCAGCCTGATGACAGGCATGCTCGGTGCCGCAGCAGGCAGCTACATGTATGACAAATTCTTCCGTGGTGGCCAGCATCACGATCACGGTCCTACAGGTGCGGATGCAGGTGGTGGCTACTATGGCGGCGGATCTTCAACTGCAGAGCCTCAGACAGGCTATACCACCGGGGGCGACTTTGGCGGTGAAGATTCTCCACAGATCGCATCGAGTGGAAACGATTACGATCAGGGCATCACCGGCGGTGACACCAATTTCGGTGGCAGCGGTGGCGGCGCTGATTACGACGCTGGCGGTGACTTCGGCGGAGGCGGTGGAGATTTTGGAGGCGGGGACTTTGGTGGTGGAGACTTCGGCGGTGGTGATTCCGGCGGCGGAGATTTCTAAACCTCCTTGAACAAAAACTATGCAAGCCCACGAACTACAATTCGTGGGCTTTTTACTGGTATCAGAAAGTTTTCCCTTTCGCCCGCGTTATTGCCCGTTTCTTGACTGCGTTGGCTGCTGCATTACGATGCATCGTCTGGTGTGTTTTTTTGATCTCATCACAGCTCGACCGGCCTTCATGATGACAGGTCGTTCCCTGGGCTGCAAGAATCTGTCGATCCTTGAGCAGTATCTGCAGTTCACGATCCAGTTCTGCCAGGTTGACTGGGCATTCTGCATCCTTTCTGAAAATCTCATCCAGATTCTTCCGTTCGGGCGTACCCAAAACCCAGGTTGCCCGATGAATGTACTCCTTAATACGGGGCAAAACGTAACGTGCCCGGCTCTTGGCCTTGTTCCATTGTGCCACGTCGGCATTCAGTGAGTTCAGCTTTTCATCCGTGGTCATGGCTCGTGCTGATTCAGATTCAATCTCTGATTTCAGACTTTCCATACGTTGCCTCAGAGTGTCGATGGTTACTTCCATGCCGAGGATGTTGTTCCAGCGAGCCTGCAGTTCCTGCCATTTGATGAGTGCCTGTTTGGGATCAGAGCTGACTGACTTTGCTTCTGTTGAGACAGGCTGTTTGATCAATACATGCAGATATAGTTGTGGCGTATTGCTCGGTAATGGCGGCAGCGGCTGTAACAGTTCCACATGGTAGTTGGCAATCTCGTTTTGAGCTTCATCTGATGTTCGCCAGGTTTGAACAACGTCTGCATCGAGGCCGATTGCTTTGAGCAGATTTCCAATAGTTAAATGCGGACTGATAGCCGGATGATGAAACGTTGCCTGCGGGATTCGAAAGGTCAGACCGTTGGGCATTGTTGCAGGCTTGAACCAGACTTGTGCAAATACCTCACCCTGAAAGGATAAATTCCCCCATTGCAAAGAGCAGTCTATTTCAGCAAAGGACATGAGTAATCCTTCTAACAATTGATGAATAGTATTGTAGGGTATGATTGATGCCGGTTATGTAATAGTTGTCTTGTTGCTTGATGTTTCCGTGCTATAATTAGATTGTCGAGGGGCGCTGCGATTTTGCCGCGATGTCAGCGGTAAACCAGGCTCGACCAAAGATATACAACGGCGCCCGCAATCGAAAACGGTTGCGGGCGTTTTTTCGTTCCCGCACCGTGGCACATTGCCCATCGGGCAGAAGGAATTTTCCATGAATGCGCCTCTTAAACCCAAGAACCTCGTCAACAATGATTACCATGTAGCGGATATGAAGCTCGCTGCCTGGGGTCACAAGGAAATCAAGATCGCAGAGACCGAAATGCCCGGCCTCATGATGATCCGCGATGAGTACGCCAAGACTCAGCCGCTCAAGGGTGCCCGCATCTCCGGCTCGCTGCACATGACCATTCAGACCGCAGTGTTGATTCAGACGCTGGAGGCGCTCGGTGCACAGGTGCGCTGGGCATCGTGCAATATCTTCAGCACGCAGGATCATGCTGCTGCTGCCATCGCTGAGGGTGGTACGCCCGTGTTTGCCTATAAGGGTGAAAGCCTCGAAGACTACTGGAAGTTCACGCACCAGATTTTCGAATGGCAGGATGGCGGCTACTCGAACATGATCCTTGATGACGGTGGCGACGCTACGCTACTCCTCCACTTGGGTACCCGTGCGGAGAAGGATCAGAGCGTGCTGGCTAATCCGCACAGTGAAGAAGAACGAGTTCTTTACGCTTCAATCAAGGAGAAACTCAAAACTGATCCCACCTGGTACAGCACCCGGCTGAAACAGATCAAGGGTGTCACCGAAGAAACAACCACCGGCGTCATGCGCCTGTACCAGATGCACACTGATGGCAAGCTAGCTTTCCCCGCCATCAATGTCAATGACAGCGTCACCAAGTCGAAGTTCGATAATCTCTATGGCTGCCGTGAATCGCTGGTCGATGCTATCAAGCGTGCGACCGATGTAATGATTGCCGGCAAGGTTGCCCTGGTGTGTGGCTATGGCGATGTGGGCAAGGGTTCAGCCCAGGCATTGCGTGCGCTGTCGGCCCAGGTGTGGGTGACCGAGATCGATCCGATCTGTGCGTTGCAGGCGGCAATGGAAGGCTACCGCGTCGTCACCATGGAATATGCTGCTGATAAAGCTGACATCTTCGTGACTGCGACAGGCAACCATAATGTCATCCGTTATGAACATATGGAAAAGATGAAGCCTGAAGCCATCGTTTGCAACATCGGCCACTTCGATAACGAGATTGACGTTGCGAGCCTGGAAAAGAAGTGCAAGTGGGAAGAGATCAAACCGCAGGTCGATCATGTCATCTTCCCCGATGGCAAACGCATCATTCTGCTGGCCAAGGGCCGCCTGGTGAACCTGGGCTGTGGTACGGGACATCCGAGTTATGTGATGTCATCATCGTTCGCCAACCAGACGATTGCCCAGATTGAATTGTTCACTAATAGCAAGGCGTATCCGGTTGGCGTTTACACGCTACCAAAGCATTTGGATGAAAAGGTGGCCCGCCTTCAACTGAAGAAACTGAATGCTCAACTCACACGGTTGAGTGAAGATCAGGCAAAGTACATCAATGTTTCGGTTGATGGACCGTATAAGAAGGATAATTACCGCTATTAACCATCAATGTTGAGCCACCGGTTATTGACCGGTGGCTCAATAATCACTTCAGTCTCCAGGGAACTTCCAGTCCGTGCTGTTCCATCAGATTCGCATCAGCCAGCAGTTGTTCTGTAGGGCCATCAGCGATAACCGTCCGGTCGAACACGATGGTTCGGCGGCATGTAGTTAAGATAAAGTCCAGATCGTGGGAAGCAATCAGCTTGCCTTGAGGCAACTCGGTCATGATAGCAATCAGTTCGCGTCTGCCTCGCGGATCAAGATCTTGTGTCGGTTCATCAAGGAGAAGCAGTCGGGGTTGCATGGCTAGAATGCCAGCAAGTGCGACCCGTCGTTTTTCACCACCGGAAAGGCGATGTGGAATCCGGTCTTCATAGCCTGAGAGCTTCACCTGGGCCAGGGCATGGGCCACTCGTTTCCGCGTTTCGTCTTTACTGATGCCAAGGTTCAGCGGGCCAAACGCAACATCATCAAGAACGGTGGGGTTGAAGAGTTGATCGTCACTCTGTTGCATCACCAGCCCCAGATGCCTGGGCAGTTGCTGTCTCTGCTGGCGATCGAGTGGATTCCATCCGCAGACAGTCATCGATCCCTGGTGCGGGAGGAGAATGCCGGTGATAGCCAGGAGCAGTGAAGTTTTCCCTGCGCCGTTGGGACCAACCAGGCCGACGGATTCATTCTCATGCAGTAGCAGGCTGACGTTTTCGAACGCTACGGTGCCTTCGGTATGACGTGCCGAGATTTGACGGACTTCGAGAAGCACTTCAGAAATGGCTAACCTCCAATGAATACGGTCACGATATTACTTTTAGCAGAACGGGACAGGAAGGGTGGCCGCTGGGCAAAGCCTGATAGGCCTGTTTGATTGCTTGAAAATACTGAAGTATAAACTTGGCTAATTTTAGTAGAAGAGTAATATTGAAGTAATAACTTCACTATTTACCAGGAGCTAGCCATGTCAGGCACTGTTACCCATCACACGTTTACCCTGGAAAAGGTTTATCCCAAATCGGCAGATAAAGTATTTGCCGGCTTCTCTGACCCTGTCAAACTGCGAAAGTGGTTTGCTGATGGTGAGCATCATACGGTGGAAAATTTTCAACATGATTTTCGGGTAAGAGGGCAGGATATCACTCGCTCCCGCTTCAACAAAGACTCGCCATTTCCGGGCGTGGCATTGCTCAATGAAAGTATTTATCTCGACATTGTTCCTGGACGGCGAATTGTCTCAGCTTCGACCATGACAGTTGGTGAGCATCGCATCTCGGCATCGCTCGTTACTTTCGAAATACTGGCTGAGGGTGCATCGACGAAACTGTTGTTTACCCATCAGGGGGCATTCTTCGAAGGTTCAGATGGCCCTGAGATTCGTGAGCATGGCTGGAATGTCCTGCTCGATAAACTGGGGCAGGCTGTGTAAGTGACTTGAGATTGAACATGCTGGGAGGTTTTTCAGATATGCCTTACGCGAAAGTGAAAGCAGACATGGTGTTTCAGGCCCTGGGAGATAGTACTCGCAGGGCAATGGTGGAGCGGTTATGCGATGGGCCATTGAGTGTCTCGCGTCTGGCTGAGCCTTTTGACATGACGCTGACGGCGATCACGCAGCACCTGCAGATTCTGGAACAATGTGGCTTGGTGCGTTCGTTCAAGGCCGGACGAGTACGAACCTGCAGACTTGAAAGGACCGGCTTTGATATGCTGCAGAACTGGATAGAGCGGCATCGCGAGATATGGGAGCGTCGGCTGGATCGGCTTGGAGAAGTGCTCGAGGAATGAAATGATTTAAAAACTTGGATTATTCCTTATATCTTCGAAACCATGTGCCTTGACTGGTGGATTTGCATGGTACACCAAAACGAATCCACCGCATGGAAGGGTGTGATCGAGTCAACTCCTGCATTCCTGCTGCAGTTACTGAAGTTCCCCGCACATCAAGATTGGTCAATCGTTGCATATTATTTAATGACTGTAAGCCAATGTCTGTAACTTTGGTATTTCGAAGGAAGACATATTGCATACGCGTAATCACGCTGAGATTCTTGCAGCCTTCATCCTGGGTAGGTGTATCACTGAGGTCGATAACGAATAACCTCTTTAAAGTGCTAAGCTGATTCAATCCAGTTCCATTGATTGGTGTACCAGTCAAATCGATTCCGAGCAATTCAGGAATATTCTTGAGGTAAGCTACCCCCTCATCGGTAATTCTGGTTCTAGTCAGATCAAGCAATGCGAGCGTAGTAGAACCCTGAAGATTTGCCAGGCCAGCGTTGGTGATGGGAGTATTGCGAAGAGATAGAGTAATCAATTTTTGCCATTGATTTAGTGAGGCGAGTCCAGTGTCGGTCAATGCTGTCTCGGCAAGATCGAGTTGTGATAAAAACG
Organism: Planctomycetia bacterium; assembly: GCA_016795155.1. Classification (NCBI taxonomy): domain Bacteria; kingdom Pseudomonadati; phylum Planctomycetota; class Planctomycetia; species Planctomycetia bacterium. The sequence continues at coordinate 26,670 of JAEUIE010000056.1, forward strand.
GATGTGACTGTAGTTCTGCGAATTGTTGGCCTGTAATTTTCGTTCCAGTGAGATCGAGTGTGTTTAAACCTTTGATGTGTTTCAGGTGTTTCATGCCTGCATCAGTAATCCTGGTGTAGGCTAGTTTCAAGGTTCCCAAGTCACGAATCTGTTGAAGATGGGGAAGACCGGAATCAGTGATATTGGTGCGGGATAAATCGAGATAGGGCAATCGGGGTATCGCTTGCAGGGATTGCAAGCCTGCATCACTTATTTGAGTACCTGACAAATCAAGATCCTGCAGATTGGGGAGTTTTTTTAGATGTATCAGCCCGGCATCTGTGACTGGAGAATCAGCCAATCTTAAATACCAGAGACCTGAGTGATTGAGTTTAGCCAAATCGATGTCTGTGACAGGAACACCTGAGATGTCAAGATAACCAAGTCGCGGATAAGTTGACAATTGTGCAAGACCCTTGCCCGTTATCTTGGTTCCACGGAGACTGATTCGGTGAATGTTAGGCATGGTGTTCAACCGGCTGAGCCCTGCATCTGAAACTGTTGTGTGTGAAAGATCAAGATCGTAGTAATTTGTCGAGTTCTTGAGCAACGAAAGACTGTCATTCGTAATAGGAGTGTTGGAAAGATCAAGCGAGCTGAGTCGAGGCATGCTGCCTAGGTAGACAAGAGCTTCTGGCTTTAACTTGGTTTTCGAAAGCTTGATAGTAAGCAAGTTTGGGAGTTGACACAAACTAACCAACCCATCGCCATTGATACGGGTGTCAGAAAGATCTAACTCCTGGAGTTGAGTTAACTGTGCCAGGCAAGCGAGTCCTTCATCGGTTATCGAAGTGCCGGACAAATCAAGTTTTCTGAGATGCTGCAACTCACTCAACTTTTGTAACGAAGCATCACCAATCTGAGTGCCAGATAGATTCAGGTACTTGATGTGAACAAACTTGGAAACAGTTCCAATTAATTGTGAAAAGTGATTATCGAGAAGCGGTAGCTCACTGCAATCGAGAAAGGCGTCCTGCCAGTCAGGTATTACGCTCATTTCCGTCAGTTCCAACTGAGCCTGTTGAATCTGGTTCATACGATGTTGATAAATACGATTCCAGATAAGTAGTACGCAAAATACCATTGCCATAAAGAGGCTGAAGATAATCAACTTTTTAGCACGTGGATGTAACTTCATGGTGTGTGTGTCACGTTTCAACGATTCAAAGTTTCAGGCCACAATATCATATTACGATGTATGAGTGACTGAATTTTGAACCGAGTCATTGTGCATCCGAAGTTTAAGGCATTGCCTGATTGCTGATGAGTTCCATACATTCACAGTGTAAACTTTTCGAGACCGATGGCGATGCCTACACTGCCCGTGCTGGAATTCATTCTCCGCAACTACAAGAACTTTAATGCCCGCGTGACTCGCGATGCTCTGCTGGCTTACTGGAAACACATCCAGGCGGGGGGCAAAATGTTCTGGACGCTTGCTGGCGCCATGTCATCGGCACAGTTGGGTATTACATTGGCACCGGCGATTCGCGAAGGGTTGATACATGGCATATCATCAACCGGCGCCAATCTGGAAGAGTCGCTGTTTCGCCTGGTGGCCCATCACAGCTACAAGGATTTTCCGGAGTACCGCTACTTCACCAAGAGCGACGATACGAAGATTCTTGATGACCGCATGCGCCGCGTGACCGATACCAGCATTCCTGAAGATGAAGCGTTCCGGGCGGTTGAAAAGTTTATTGTCCCCATGTGGGAAAAGGCGACCAAAGAGAAACAGCGACACTTCTGGCACGTATACTTTTACGACCTCGTTAAGACCATGCCTGCCAAGTTGCACGAAGGCAGTGCGGATGAATCGTGGCTGGTGGCGGCTGCCCATAAGAACCTGCCCATCGTGGTGCCTGGCTACGAAGATTCCACCTTTGGCAACATCTTCGCTTCGCATGTGAAGACGGGCGAATGCTCCGCGTCGATTGTTAAATCAGGCATCGAGTACATGGCACACTTTTATGATCAGTATCGTGAACTGTCCACTGGGGCTGGATTGGGTTTCTTCCAGATTGGTGGAGGCATCGCTGGTGATTTCCCGATTTGCGTGGTACCTTCGATCAAGTATGATCTGCAGGAAGATGTGAAACCCTGGGCTTACTTCTGCCAGATTTCCGATTCGACCACATCGTATGGCTCGTACTCAGGTGCTACGCCGAATGAGAAGATTACCTGGGACAAGTTAACGGAAAAGACACCGATGTTTGTGATTGAATCGGATGCGACCATTGTGGCGCCGCTGATTCTGACAGCATTACTGGAATGCAAGCGCCACCCAGCGGAGGCAGAAAAATTAATAGCGGGGAAGTAGGGCGTTGTGAAGTTGCAGCTACGAGATGTCATTGCTAACAGTAAAGAATAATTTCGAAATATTTCCTGGACTGCTCTGAATTTTAAGCTACACTCCGAATCTACAGAATTTCAATGCGAATCGCCTAATTGATGAATTCTGGAAATGCATTCTTTTTAAGGAGTAGTGGAAATGAGGATTCAGCAGTGGTTGTGTATTCTAGCCGTTGCTCTCGGCACCCATGCTGTTGCACGAGCTGACTTTATCAACGGTACATTTTCAACTGGCAATTTGACTGGTTGGACATCATTCACCACATCAAATGGCACTGTAGGAGGGCCAGGGTTTCCCAATGTAGTCTCCTTTGATACTACTGGTTCTGGTGCAAGTCTGGCAGCACAGTTTCATGTAGGACAAGTTGTATTTCAAAGTGGTATTCAACATGGTGGAGGTATCTTGCAAACATTAAATCTTGCTGCGGGCACCTACAGAATAACTGCAGATTTTGCGGCGTTTGACCCCCCGCCGCTTGGAAACGCCCAAGCTGGAATCTTTTCTGTATTGCTGGATGGTGTTACTCAAGTTACAGCAAATTTAGGTTCAACAACCAGCAATCAGATAAAACGAGGTAGTTTCGACTTTAATGTAAGTGTCGCAACTGGCACCTACACCTTTGCGTTTCAAATGACGCGTCGGTTTCTTATCGGTGATGGAACGCCATTTCAGTACTTCGATAATATTCACATTAATCCAGTTCCGGTACCTTCTGGTGTAATAATGGGCTCAATCGGAGTGGTTTGCTTGGTTCTTGCAACTCAATTTCGACGTCGAAAAGTTTGTATAGCTTGAGCTAAATTCGCAGAGCTAAGATTCGCGTGTTGTTGTCATGACTAGAGCATTTTCAAAAACCATCTTGCGCATTCAGGTAATACATGAAATACTGTGACGTGTCCATGTCATGGAGTCACAGATGAAAGCGTACTCGGTTGATTTACGTGAGCGGGTGTTGGCAGACTTTCAGGGAGGCATG
>JAEUIE010000057.1 GCA_016795155.1 Planctomycetia bacterium
GGGAGGCGGACTAACCTGCCTCCCCGCCTGGGTACGCGGCCACCGACGCGTCCATCGTTTTGTGCAAGCCAAACTTGTCCTTACAGCACTCAAACGGCACGGACAATTAAGGACTTACGTTGCATGACGCAAAAAGCTCTGAAGTCCTGGGCTGTAGCCGGTAATCCTTTCAGGATCATCTTCGCTATGGAAGCTCACGATAACCCTTCCAAATCACCTTTTAGTTCTTTTTGCGATCAACAGTTTGCTTGCCTGACACCCCCAAGTATGGCAACATAGAATAGATGCATCTCTCAATGGGTAATCTTCCATGAAATCTGCCTCGTTAACCTTAGTCGTGTGCCTGATGAGCATATCCGGTGAACTTTCCGCTCAACAGCCTCCAGCAGCAAACACGGGGGTTATTTCGGTGCAGGGCACAGCGGAGATAACCAAGGTTCCCGAAGTCATTCGCGTGATGATCAAGCAATATGGTAGAGGCAACGATCAGGAATCAGCCAAGGCTGCTCTGGTTGCTGCAGAGAAAAAGCTGATGACCAGGTTGAACGAAGCTGGTGTCGAAGTCATCGTCTCCCATGCCGGGCTTGCCATGTCGTCACAGAATCTGATGAACCGGTATCGCAACATGGCCAGCATGCTCATGCAGCGGCAGATGGCTGCAGGGGGCGGAAATGGTGTTCCAGCGGAAAAGCAGAACCTCAGTTACCTGGAACGCTATCTGACTATTGATCTGAAACCCAAGAACAAAACCAAGGAACCACTCGCACTTCTGGCGGACTTGCAGGAACGGTTCCGCAAAGATTATCAGGACGTCAGTGGCATGACCGATGCCTTGCCTAAGGATGACAACAACGATAACCGCAATGACATGAATCACTATCGCAATGACATGTCCATGTTCAGTAATGATGTCAGGTTCCAGATTGCAGCCCGCATCACCCGCGAAGACCGCATCAAACTGTATGCGGAAGCCATGAAGAAGGGAAAGTCGCTGGCACAGGATCTGGCCCAGGCAGCGGAAATGCAACTGGGTGGCATTCAGACCATCAGCAGCAACTTCAGTTCGGTCAATAACGTTTACTACACCGGTGGCGGTTCCATGCGCTATGTCAACTCCAGTGGTGAAACTGCCCGGTTCCCGTTCAATCTCAAGGAAGATGGATCGGAATCGGTAGCAGTGCGTGATGCCACCTCCAATTATCAGAATGCAACACTGGAACCACTGATCTATCAGATTTCGCTGAACATCAGTTTCAAGCTGGAGCCTTCGAAATAAGCTGCTGCAGGGCTTGTGAAGGTGTCAGGTTGAGCAGCAGTTTGCCTTCCGTTTGCCAGACTTGGTTGAGATAGAAAAACACGGCAGTTCCCATTTGTGTCTGCACTTCGCCTGGCTCGCACTCTACATCATCAAGCAGACAGTACCTGGCTGTCACTCCCACCAGAGCCATGGGAGGAGCGTTGCCAACTTCCGGCACATGCAAGACAGGTTCAGTAAGCCAATCGACATTCAGCCATTCACGGGCCTGGTGCAGATTTCCCGTCATGAGATGTGAAGTAAACAACTGATAGAGCAGCACTTCCTGTTGCATGAACTGTTCCCGCAGGCGTGACCGGAACAGATGCAGTCGAAATCGCGTCCATAGGTTCATGCTGGTTTATCTCGGAACTGCTTCAGTTCGTAAAATAGGTTCGTTCATTTGATCTGCCAAGGCGATAGAGAATGATACCACACAGTACGGAAAAGAAGCAGTTGATTGATATTAGTGCATTGTTCTACCAGAGGAACTGGTCGGTAGGCACTAGCAGCAATTACAGTTTGAAATTGCGTGACAAGCCACTTCGCATCCTGATTACTGCCAGTGGAAAAGATAAACGGGCTTTAACGATAGATGATTTTGTGGAAGTGAATGAATCCGGACAACCGGTGCAGGATGGCGCAGCCCGGCCTTCGGCAGAAACCATGCTGCATGTGGTTGCACTGCAACAGCCTAACATCCAGGCTGTGTTGCATACCCATTCAGTCTGGTCAACCATTCTGAGCACTCGATCTTTGAAGCAGGGCTTTGTTGAAATATCCGGCTTCGAAATGCTCAAAGGCTTGGAAGGAATTGCTACGCATGAAACATCAGTCCGCATCAGAATCTTTGAAAATACACAGGATATGAAAGCTCTTTCGGCTGAAGTGCAGAAGATACTGCTCGAATGTCCGGAGGAGTTGCGTTATGGATTTCTCCTTCATGGCCATGGTTTATATACTTGGGGTAAGGACCTCTTCAGTGCACGCAGGCACGTCGAGATACTGGAATTCCTCTTTGAAGTGCAAGGCCGCATGCTCTCGATGCAGTGAGGTGAACCTTGGCGGTGATAACCGTACCAGCACAATCCCGACGCATTGAAGGTGAAGACGCCGTTGCTTCATTCCTGATGCCTTACGGCATTCGTTATGAACGCTGGCCTCTGGAAGATCGCTGCGATCCCGATGCGAGTAGCGAAGATATCCTGGCAGCTTATCAGCCTGAGATCGACCGCCTAAAAACTGAGGGTGGTTTCGTGACAGCGGATGTCATCAATGTTACGCCCGATACACCGCACCTTGAAGAAATGATCAACAAGTTCAACAAGGAACACACGCATTCGGAAGATGAAGTGCGGTTCGTTGTCAAGGGCAGGGGGTTGTTTCACATCCATCCTCAGGATGGGAACGATGTATTCAGTATTGAAATGATTGCAGGCGACTGGATCAGTGTGCCTGCAGGTACGAGGCACTGGTTTGATTTCTGCAACGAGCGAACCATTCGTGCCATCAGGCTGTTTCAGGATAAATCAGGCTGGACGCCTCACTATGTTGAATCGGGCGTGCATGAGGCATATCTGCCTGTCTGCTGGGGACCACAGTTCGTTCCTTCCGAACAAACCAAGGTAAAATCTGTTCTAAGCTTATGATTTCATTTTCAGGCCGTGGAATTCTGCTCGACATTGAAGGAACGATCTCCTCGCTTTCTTTTGTACGGGATGTTCTCTTTCCCTATGCCCGAAAAAGGCTCGCATCATCGTTGCGCAATCTCTGGAACGATCCAGCCATGGAGCGCATCCGCCAGGAATTGGCAACACATTATGGGGCAACCGATTTCGATACGTGGACGGGTGGCCCCGGCATGCCGCCTGAGCATCGACTGGCTCATATGCGTTCTGCTATCTATGCACTGATGGATGCTGATGCCAAAGTCGGCCCCCTCAAAGAGTTGCAGGGCTTGATCTGGCGTTATGGCTACGTGGATGGAACTCTGCGATCCCATGTCTATGGCGAAGTGCCGCGTGTCCTGAAAGAATGGAAACAGCGGGGTATGGATGTTCGAATCTATTCTTCGGGTTCAATCGAAGCCCAGAAGGTCTTTTTTGAGCATGTTGATATCGGCAGAACGGAACCTGCAGATTTTACGGGCTATTTTTCCGGCTTTTACGATACCAGCACTGGTCCCAAAAAAGAAGCGGCCAGTTATTCCAGAATCGCTGCTGCCTTTGACTTGCCTGCCGCGCAGATTCTTTTTCTGAGTGATGTGACTGCTGAACTCGATGCAGCGCGTGAAGCAGGCATGAAAACCGCCTTGATGCTCAGACCTGAAAACGAGCCGGTTACCAGTACTCATGATCATCCGGTTTTGAATTCTTTCGATGATGTCAATCTTCTCTGATGCATGCTTACTCCGATTCAAGAAAGACTGAATCAGCCATGTCAGCATGTTTGGGCTTAAGTTCCTCGCAGGTTCATGTTTCTGCATCCCTGGGGCAGGATCTGGTACTGATCGACCAACTACTCGGTCAGGTAATAGCCCAGCAGCATGGCCGCGAACTGGTTCAACTCGCTCAGGCTCTCTACCAGGATCAGGGTGACCCTGCATCGATGGTGTCACGTTATCCCCAATTGGCTGATCCGCTAATAGTTCAGCGGATTCTGCGCCTCTATGCCTTGCTCTTTCAACTCTTTAATACCGCAGAACTGAAAGAGATTATCCGCGTTAACCGCGAACGCGAACTGCAGTCCTGCACCAAGCCTCGTGCTGAATCGATTCGTGATGCTGTCCAGCGGCTTAAAGCTGCCGGGCTATCAGCTCAACAAGTTCAGGAATTGCTCTTCAAGATCGAACTGGGCCTGACCCTGACGGCTCACCCAACCGAAGCTCGCCGCAGAGCCGTTCTCGATAAGCTGCACACCATTGCCGGTTGGTTGCTCGAACATGGTCAGCAGCACGCACCGCTCAATCGTCTCGATCTGCCCATGAACACTACCGGCCTGGCAGAGCGCGAAGTGCTGCGAAACCTCATGGAACTCTGGCAGACCGATGAGCTGCCCACCACCGATGTCACCGTGCAGGATGAAACCCGCAATGCACTCTACTTCCTGACGGAAACAATTCTCGAAGTAGTTCCCTGGCTGCACGATGATCTCAGAATAAACCTGACAGAAGCCTATCCCGGATATAACTTCCAGTTGCCTGCCTTCATCACCTATCGTTCCTGGGTGGGTGGCGACCGTGATGGCAATCCCAAAGTCACACCTGAAATCACCTGGCAGACGTTACTCCGACATCGCCGACGCATACTCGGTTGCTACCTGAAACAGGTTATCGAACTCCAGGGCGAATTGACTCAGAGCAGCAGGCTGGTGCCCTTTGGCGATGGTATCAGCCGATCGCTGCAGAAAGATGCACATTCACTGGCCATCAGTGAGCATGCTCCGTTTATCAAATCACTGCATGAACCACTGGTTCACAAGCTGAAGATCATGGAAAGACGGTTGCGCGCCACGCTGCGTCATGCCCGTTCCATTACCCGGGATTATCGAGGCGGTCCTGCGTATAAACCACCTGCTCCAGCTTATGGTTCGCCAGCAGCACTGTTGCATGATCTCGAAATCCTGCAACAGAGCCTGCGTGAAGTACGGGCAGACATGGTGGCGGATTTCGGCCCATTGTCACACCTGGTAACCCAGGTAAAAACCTTCGGCTTCCACCTGGCTGCACTCGATATTCGTCAACACAGCAGGGAACACGAGCAGGCGCTTGACGAATTGTTCACTGCTGCCCGGCTGCTTCCTGAAAAGCAGGTATACAGTTCCCTGAGTGAAGAAGCCAAGGTTGAACTCCTCACCAGAGAACTCAGCAGCACCCGCCCTTTGCTCGAAAGAAATTGGCGAGGTTCACCTGCCACCCATAAAACGCTGGAAACCTTTAGTGTCATCCGCCATGCACATCGCCGACTGGGGCCGGAAGTCATTCGATCTTATGTCATCAGCATGACACATGGCATCAGCGACATTCTGGAAGTGCTGTTGTTGGCAAAAGAGCAGGGTCTGGTGCGGTGGAAACAGGTTGGCGATGAATTGCAGTTTGAAAGCGACATTCATGTTGTGCCGCTATTTGAAACCATTGAAGATCTGGACCGTTCAGCGGAACTAATGCGCAGTTTGTTTGAACATCCGCTGTATCGGCAAAATTTAGCCGGGTGCGACTGGTTCCAGGAAATCATGCTCGGCTATTCAGACAGCAGCAAGGATGGCGGCTACCTGGCTGCCAATTGGGCATTGCATGCCACGCAATCAGCATTGGCACGAGTGTGTCATGAGGCTGGCGTCACTCTCAAACTGTTCCATGGCCGGGGTGGTACCGTAGGTCGTGGTGGTGGCAGGGCAAATCGTGCCATCCTGTCTCAACCACCAGGCAGCTTTGACGGAAAAATTCGTGTTACCGAACAGGGTGAAGTGATTTCATTCCGCTACGGATTGAAGCCCATCGCCCATCGGCATCTCGAACAACTGGTGCATGCAGCGCTGGTGGCCACCGAAGAACAGAAAATACAACCTTTGGCCCAGGGAGGCTGGGAGGAAGCCACTTCCCAGTTAGCCAAGGAATCAAGGCGTTGTTATCGTGAACTGGTTCATGAAGACCCAGACTTCTGGACGTTTTATTCTCAGGCAACGCCGATTGCACACATCAGTCGCTTGCCGATTGCCTCCAGGCCGGTCTCCCGTTCGAGTGCCACCCTGACCAGCTTGGATGAACTGCGAGCCATTCCCTGGGTCTTTGCGTGGGTGCAGAGCCGCATGGTGTTGCCAGGCTGGTACGGCTTGGGAACAGCACTCGAATGGTTTGCTGCACAAAAACCTGCTAATGAATCGCTGCTGAAGGAAATGTACCGCGAATGGTCTTTCTTCCGAACCGTCATTGACCATGCCCAGCACGAGTTGCTAAGAGCTCATCTGCAGACTGCTGCCTGGTATGCTGACCGTGTACAACCTCCGGAAGTCGGCCAGAGAGTATTCAACAAAATAGAGGAAGAATATCGTCGCACCAGGGACTGGGTGCTTAGGCTCGCCGAGAAGCGGGATCTTTCAGAATATGCCCCTGTCATGCGGCATGTTGTCGATTTTCGAAATCCTGCCGTGCTGCCGCTGAATAAACTACAGATACTGGCGATGAATGAATCGCTGCGTTATGCTGATTCGCCAGCCGAGCAGAAGCCCTGGCTCGATGCGGTACTTCTCAGCATTGCCGGGCTGGCTGCAGCCATGCAGAGCACAGGCTGATTCAAGGATGTCGTATGTACCTCATTTTCGGCACTTCCAACTACGGCAAAACGGATGAGCTTCCCGGGCTGTGTTACGTCGCGACCGAATTCTTTCACGTTTACTACGTTCCCATCATTCCGCTGCGCAGCCTGCTAATTGTGGAAGGTACCAATGAAAAGCAGTTCAAGAAAATTGAAATGAGTGGCAAATCGGTCATGCTGACCTACCTGCGTGGCATGGCCGGCGTCGGAGCGTTGATCTGCACTGTCATCTTTGTGGCTACCTATTTTCAGCTTTTCAACTGGCACAAGGACAAAGCCCTGGCTGATAACAAATGGTACTTCCTGGCCGCCGGCATCATTGGCTGGGTGTTACTGGTGCTTTCCTATCTGTGGATGAAGCCACACCCGGTTCGGGCATTGGAACTGGCAAACATTCTGGGCATACCCATGGACAAAGTCGTGGATCTCTACGTTAACGATCCACGAGTCGAAATGATGTTGAATGAGCCACAGGATGCCACTGCTCCGGTTGATGATTTTCAGCCACCTGGCCAGTCTAAATAACAACCGGCTTCCCCAGTTGCCTCCGCGCCACTGCAAACTGTCCGGCATGCATCATCGAATGGCTGGCGATCAGATTAAACATATCTCCCGTTGTCTTGAACATCTTCTGCCAGTTGGCTGGTGCAGGTTTGTCGAACTCTTCAGCAGACAGCTTGGCAACCGTATCCTTCACGTTCTGTCGGCTCTTCTTGTACAGATCGACATATTCCTGCTTGGTGTAAAACTGCTTGGGATCATTGTTTTCGATCTGCTTCTTGTCATGCTTCTCGTCAAATCCTTCAGGAAGTTTGATCCCGCTGCCGGGCACCAGTTGGTCCATCAGCCGTTGCTCTGAAGAAATCAGGTGCCCCAGTTGCCAGGCCAGATGGTTGCAACCGGGGCCGGGGCGTGTCATGAGATCAGCGTCGTTCAAATCGTTCAGATAGGCCTTCATGATCATGTCTGTCAGATCGACGTGCGAACAGATCGCTTGCTGTGCGGTCATGATATATTCCTTTTGTGAGAGGGTTAATAAAAGTGTATTTGATTCGGTGCACTGAACCAGACCGGCCATTCCCACTAAACTGTTGACCCTGAACCGTGCAAAGGTATCATCGGTAGTGACGGCTGTTCGTTCCCTCCTCTTCAAAGGGCCATGCACTCATGGGCAAGAAACTCTCGATTGGCAGTTGGGCTTTTGTCTTCAATCAGGAAACCGTGCTCGATTTTCACACAACTCTGCACAAGCTGCAGCACATGAAGTTCGATGGCATCGAACTGGGCAGTTTCGGCTCACACCCTACGCCTAAGTCGCATCCTACCAAAGCCGACAGGCTCGCGCTCAAGAAGGAAGTGGCAGATCACGGCCTGGAATTCTCCGGCATCGCTGCTGACCTCTGGTCGTTCAAGCCCATCAGCAATGAAGATGCAGGCCCCTATCTCTCAGCGTTCCTGGGCTATTGCGAATTCGCCCGCGACCTGGGCATGGACATGATCCGCGTGGATACCGGCGAAACTCCTGATGTCTTCGAGAAAAACAATCTCGATCCCAAGGTTGGCATGGAACGCCTGGCAAACACCTGGGACATTGCCTGCAAGATGGCTGCTGACCATGGCATGAAGGTCAGTTGGGAGTTTGAGCCGGGCTTTGCGTTCAACAAGCCTTCGGAAATCGTCAAACTGGTCGATGCGGTCCGTGCCAAAGGCCACAAGACCTTCGGCGTGATGTACGACAGTTGCCATGCCCACATGGTGGCAGAAAAAGCAGCGATGCAGCCCGGCGAAAAAGAAACTGTTCCAGGCGGAGCTTTGGGGCTTTTGAAAATGCTCGAAGGACGCATCAACCACATCCACCTGATTGATTCCGATGGTTCACTCAACGAGCACAAGACCAGCACTCATAATCCATTTGGCACCGGCCATCTGAATTTCGATGAACTGCTGCCCGCCATTGAGAAAGCAAATATTCCCACCAAGTGGTGGTCCATCGACCTCTGCTTCTGGCCCGATGCCTGGACTGTAACCGCCCAGTGCAAGAAGTATCTCGACAATATGCGTGCTAAGTACGCAGCTTGATTATTCTCCCTTCTCCCCTGGCGGGAGAGGGGCTGGGGGTGAGGGGGTAGATTGAGTTAGACGTTGCGTAAATTCTTTATGAGCCCACATCAATTCCATGAATCGATGTGGGTATTTTCATTCCCGAATGAATTCACCTTGACCAAAAATGACACTTAAGCTGAGATAGGCACGATGGATGGCCTCAAGGAGGAGGTTTCATGCTGCGCAGTGTTCTCGTCGTTCTGTTGCTGCTCACCCCGATTTTTTTCACCCGGGCCGAGGATGCTCCTGCTACCCCCGATGCTCCGCTGCGTGCAGTCTGCATGGTAAATGCCAAGGAAGGATGGGCCGCAGGTGATGATGGCCTGATCCTCCATACCCTGGACGGTTGGGAATCGTGGGAAACGCAGCACACCCATGTTCGAGCCTCGCTTCGAAGCATGTGCTTTGTCGATGCCTTTGTTGGATACGCCGTCGGTACCGAAGTGCTGCCTTATGGCCGAGGCACCGCAGGAGTGATTCTGGGAACCACCGATGGTGGTGTATCCTGGAAGAAGCTGGTTCACCGCGAAATGCCCGGCCTGTATGCTGTCAAATTCATCAATGCTGACGAAGGATTTGTCTTTGGCGATACCAATGGTGGCTACGTTGGCGGCATGTTCCGTACCGAGAACGGTGGTAAATCCTGGAAGTCTTGTGATTCTCTCGAAGTAACTCAGGGCTGGACTGCAGGCACCGTCGTACACGAAGTTCCCGTAGCAGTGGGGCCTGCCGGCAGCGTTGGCATTTTTGAAAAGAACAATGTTCTGCCCTTACCGGGGATAGCCCCAGGAACCAGTTGCCTGACTGCAATCACCGTTAAGGATCATGATACCTGGGTGGTAGGTACTCATGGCACGGTTCTGCTGAGCAGAAAAACCGGCGGCAAGAGTTTCGAGCCAGTGAAGTTGCCTGTTCCCGAATCGGTAGTCAACTGTCTCGATTTCAACACGGTATGTTGCTTGGGTGATCATATCTGGATTGCGGGCCGCCCTGGTTCGGTGGTCTTTCATTCATGGGATCAGGGTAAAACCTGGGAAGCCCAGCGAACTGGCCAGCCTATGCTCATACACTCAATGACATTCGTCGATGAAAAGACCGGTTTTGCCTGCGGTGAATTGGGAACCATGCTGTCCACAGTCGATGGTGGCAAAACATGGAAAGTCATGCGACGCGGTGGACATCGCTGTGCTGTGCTGTTTGTCACTTCTCAAGCCAAACAGTTGCCTTTGGGTTCCATAGCCCTGGTGGGTGGCGATCAGGGGTATTTAAGTGTTGCCCTGCAGGCCGCCAGCCAGCCTGGAAACTGGAATCGTGATCGAAATCGACTGGCGTATGCCACTCGGGCTGTAGGTGGTTCAGCCAGTGAAGTGCTGCCCCGCATGATTGTTGCTGACTTCCAGGAGTTCATGCCTGTAGAACAATTAGTCAAATTGTCAGATCAGCAGAAACTGAAAGAGCAGTTTGTGCTCGCGTTGCGCATGTGGCGGCCTTCGGTTGTTGTGTGTGATTCACCCGATGCCAGTTCCCCGGCTGGTCCACTCGGCTCAACGGTTGCGCTTGCTCTGCGCGAAGCCTGCGAAATATGCAGCAAAGCTGATGTGTATCCTGATCACGTAACTAAGCTCGATCTGCAACCCTGGCAGCCCATGCGACTGATGACCCGTCGCGTGCCAGCCAGCACTGCTGACTGTGTTCTCGATCTGGATTTGCCCAGGCCTGTACTCTTTGCCGCAGCCAACGATTTTGCCAACCTGGGCAGACCAGCTTTGTTGGAGAAATATACGCTTGGCCCTGCGATGGAAGAGTACACCTTATGGAAGACATGGACCGAGCCTGCCGATCTCAAAGCTGACATGATGGCAGGGCTTTCACTCGGTCATGGCGGACAGGCTCGACGTGAAAAAGTCGAAACCGATGAAGACCGATATCAACTGCTCTTGAAAGCTACCGAAAAGCAGCGAAACGATGCCAAGCCGTTTCAGGTGAAGATGTTCGATGCAGGCGAAAAGAAACAGTTCTTTGCCAACTTTGAGCATAGTCTGAAAGGCTTGGCGCCGCTTACCATTGGTGATCGCATCGTCGCCCAGGCTCAGGAGTTTGCAGATAAAGGCGAGTGGACCATGGCCCGTGAGTGCCATCTGATGCTGCTCGACTTGCTGCCCACGCATCGCCTGGCTCCCGAATCATGCAGGTTCATTACCACCATGATGGGAAGCAGTGAAATCAAGCGTCGATTCGATATGGGCAAAATGACTCATCGTGCAGATTACGTACTGCGTTCATTAAACAGCAAGCCTACTGAATCGGAGGAAACCCGCTTTGATCGTGTCATTCAGGGGCAACGCACTGTCCTGCAGCGTCGTCGACTTGAACTTCGTCGATGGTACGGCGGTGCATTGGCAGCGGGTGAAGTCTACTCCGTTCTGAATCCCCTGGGCTATGGCGACCCTGATCTACAACTCTGTCTCCTGGCGAATCAGCGACTCGATGGCCGAGGAGAGCAGACCCAACTCTGGCAGACTGCCTTACAATGGAAGCAGCCACAGGGCGTCTGGAATGATGCCGTGACGGCTGAGCAATGGATCTCTCAGAGAATAGGCAATGCTCCCAAACCCATTGTGCAGGCTAGTCGTGCTGCCTCTATGCCCAAACTTGATGGCAAACTGGATGATGAACTGTGGAAGAAGTCGCCTGTTCATGCCATGAAGAAAACAAGCGGTGTCAGTGAACAGAATGCATCCTTTCAGATGGCATTCGATGACAACTACCTGTACCTCGCGGTTCAATGCAAGCGAATGGAAAATATGCCTGTCCTGCAGCCTGTCAAACCCCGCAAGCGTGATGATGATCTGCGAGCGTTCGATCGTGTCAGCCTGATGCTCGATCTGGATCGCGATTATGGAAGTTATTTCCATCTGGAGTTTGATGCTCGAGGCTGCGTTGCGGAAGATTGCTGTGGCGACCGCTCCTGGAATCCACAGTGGTTCGTGGAAGTGAACCCAACTGCGGAAGGCTGGACTGCAGAAGTCGCGATTCCTCTGGTAGAGTTGACAGGCAACACCAAGCTGGAAAATGAAGTCTGGGCCATGAACGTTACCAGAATTGTTCCCGGCAAAGGTGTTTCAGCGTTTTCTACTCCCAGCGCGGTTCAACCTCTGCCACAAGGCATGGGTTTGCTGACTTTCAGCAATGTCGAAGTCAAAGCGGACAAGAAATAGGCAAATCAGGCAAATTGAGGGTTTTTGTTCCCCATCGGAGTTGCATTGACAAAACCAGCTAATCGGGTATGCAGCCCAGTTGGATTTGTCGATTTCGGTGGGAATGTTTGCATGTCGGATCGAGCTTGGATCTGGCGGGAAGATCAACCGATGGTGCCGTTGCGAAAACCTCGGCCGTCATCGCGTTATGGGCCGCTCCGTTCGACCGCACCTCATGTGCAAATCAGCCTGCCTGCCATTCCGAGTGCCTGGGAAAATCTGGCTCCTGATGATGCTGATGTCCTGACGCTGTTCAGGCGTGAAACGTTGAATCAACCTCGAAGTTCCAGAAGAAAAAAAACGCCAGCCTACCTGGTTGAGCCATTTTCGCTCCATTGGTTCCAGGCTGCAGAACGATTGCGATATGGTGGGCCTGGTCGCTGGCTTCCTCGCGTACTCGAATTCGCCAAGCATACCGGCGAAACGCTGCTATCATTGGGTAAAACGATTGGCACCGATGCTGCTCAGTTTGCCCGTTGTGGCTGCAAGGTTATTGTCTGCAACAACATGCAGGATGAACTGCAGTTGGTGAAACGCAATTTTTACTTGCGTAAGCTGCCAGTCAGAACTATCCATGCACCTTTTACTCAAATACCACTCGATAACGATTCTGTCGATGTGGTGCATCTCGATGGTCTCCTTCATGAGATGAACAATCCCTATGCAGTCGTCAAAGAAGTCTATCGAGTACTTAAGCCAGGTGGAAAAGTTGTTGCGGTGGTGCCAGCACGTCCACGCCGTTGGCAGACGGTTCGCAACCCTCGTCCATTTCATGCAGGGTTCGGAAGTGTGGAGTTGAAACGTCTGTTCCAACCTCATTTCATCGAACACCGTCGCCAGCGTCGGCATATGCGGCGAAGGGAAATCTGGTGGGGTTACCGCTGGATGCCCAGGCACTGGCTCGAACATTGCTTCGGTAGATATTGGGTACTGAAGGCTTTCAAGCCCGTACAGCCAATGCAGGATGCAGCCTTGGATCAGGCTGCCTAAGTGGCCAAGCATAAGAAGTCATACGAGTCGGGTGCCACGGTTTGCGTGTACTCACGCTAACCGTGCCAATCCACCGCATAGTTACTTTTTGCTGGGTTATTCTGTTTCATCCAGTCCACAATCTTCAGACTCATCACATTCCTGATCCAATTCAGGCGACTGAATTGGTAGTTGCTGTACGCCTTCCGGTTGCTCCGGAAAAATTGGCAGGAATGGTATCGGTGGTCCCCACCCCAATGCCAATGCAATCAGTGCAATGGTGCCCAGGCCTTTAGATGCCTGGAATACTCGATAAAAGACATTGCCGAACGCAAAGATTCCAGTGAGTGAATTGGCTGCAGTGCTTGCCGTGGTGGTAGCCATCACCACTGCAGGCAAAGCTGAAATCAAGCCTACCGTAGTCAGGCCCATACCCAAAGGCAATAGGAACTGGATGCCTCGCTGACTCAGCCTCGACTTTAATCGCTTCTTGGCTCGCTCCAGTTGCCCCTTGACCTGCCCGCGTGACCAGCCCAGTGTTTCTGCCATCTCATCCCGTGTTTGCCCTTGCCAGTAACACAGTTGCAAAGGCATGCGGTAATGATCTGGCATGCGCTCTACTTCTGCACGCAACAGATCCTGAAGCTCAATATCCGACAGCAATAACGTCGGCGATGCTAATACTGGTTCACGGGCACAATCCCGTTCACGGCGGGCTAAGCGTATTCGACGGCGATTCATCGATTTGGATACCCGAATTGCGACACCATGCAGCCAGCTACGCAGAGAATCCTGCTGCCGGATGGAGGATGCTCGTTGAGCAAGAATCAACAGCGTAGCCTGACAGGCATCTTCTACATCGTTGAGGTTATTCAACTGTTTCGCGCAAACCGAATAGATCAGCCGGGCATAACGTTTGACCAGAATTGAGAAGGCTGCTTCATCACGACGGGCAACATAGCGCTGCAGTATGCTCTCGTCCGTTTCGGGCTGCATCCAGGCGATGAACGCAGGTAATCTTCGGATATTGCGCGACATCATGTACTCCTGCGCCAGAATCTACCATCTAGATTAGTGTCCAACTCCAGATGAGTGGCATGCAATTCGTGTTTGATTTTTGTTTTTTGCAGATTATTCATCTAATGAGGCTGTAATGTTTGTGTCAGTATTGTCGTCAAACAACCCATAATTCCATGAATTACAGAACAAAACAGTAGCCTGCAGCCTCAAACCCCTTGCCCTACCGGACTTTATAGAAATATACTAGAGATGTAGATGTATTGTGATTTGATTCCTGCCTGCTCGCCGTTGTTCAAACACCACGAGCCTGCGTACTTGGAGGAGAGAGGCCATGTTTGCCTTCTTTGGTGGCCAGATTGGCTGGATGGAAATTCTGATTATCCTCGGCTTGGGTGTGCTGTTGTTCGGCCGACGCTTGCCCGAAGTTGGGCGCTACTTGGGTAAAGGCATTGTGGAATTCAAGAAGGGCCTCAAGGGCATTGAAGACGAAGTGGAAACGGTCAACACGGCTTCCAACAGTTATCAGGCCCCTGAACCTCCCAAGCCACCGCAGCGCATAGCAGCCACCGCACCGAAGTTCACTGATGCAACTGCATCGCCAGTTGACTCTGAAGGCCAACAGCGTTATCAGGCAAATAGCTGATAGTTGGACGGCGATAACTCCGGGCGTTTAACTCAGCGGCTAGAGTGCTATCCTCACACGGTAGAAGTCACTGGTTCGAATCCAGTAACGCCCATTGATTGATAATGAACGTAACCCTTTGGCTTATTGCAGTTTGCACACTGCTTCACGGATGAAGCATGAGGCCTGAAAGTGCCAGACAGGGAGTAGGACTACTCCCTGCTACTCCCTGGCACGGAGGCCATCGTGTGAAGATTGCATCCCTTCGTCGGCACCATTCCGGGCAATGGATGGTGAAATTAGCTGGCAAATGTCACTATCTGGGCGTTGTTCGGGAAACCGCTGAACGCCGTTATCGTGAGCTGATTGTTGAGCATTACGGGGCATTTTCCCGTCAGTTGCCCACTTTTGGTGGTGTTACAGTCGCTGAGTTGTTACAGCAACATGTTGCCGCACAGTTGCAATCCACGCCGGAAAGCTCAAGGGATACTCGAGCGCATTATTACCATCAGGTGACACGTCATGCGGTGGAGCTGTACGGATCACTTGATGCTGAATCGTTTGGACCGAAGGCGTTTAAGGCGGTTAGGCAGGCGATGTGTCTGCCTGGACGGCGGGTGAGCTATGTCAATCATCTTTGCATCAGACTGCGGGCGGCGTGGAAGTGGGGCGTTTCGGAAGAGCTGGTGAGCGAATCGAGCTATAGCCGGTTGCTGACGGTTAAGGGGCTCGTTGTAGGGGAAATGGGCCTGAAACCGGCGCGTGAAGTGGTTCCTGTGCCTGAAAAGCTGTTTCTGGCCACGTTGCCATTCCTGACCGAGGACATAGCCGATCTACTGCGGCTACTGTGGATTACCGGGGCCAGGCCAGGGGAGATTCTGAGCCTAACTCCCGCCGAGCTGGTGAAGGATGGTGCCTACCTGGTCTATCGTCCTAAAAATCACAAGACGGCCAAACTCAATAAACTGCGGGCCGTTGTCTTTGGCGCTGAAGCCCAGGGGATCCTGAAACGGTACTGGCCCGCTGAAAAAGATGGCCGTTTCTTTGTTCGTCATGCCAGTACGGGGTCTATTCGAAAAGCTGTGCAAAGGGCCTGTGATCGCGGCAAGTTGGAGCACTGGCATCCCTACCAGCTCCGACATGCTGCCGTGACCCGCATTGCTCTCGAGTATGGCAAAGAGGTTGCTACTGCCGTGGCCGGACATGCCAGGGTGCTGACCACAGAACGATACGACCACGGAGCGGTGGAGCGGGCCAAGAGAGCGGCTGGGTAGCCCGTCAAGTGTACATCCCCCTGGAATTTCCCAGGGGTATTATTTTTTATTTTTCCTACTGGTGAACAGAATGCCACTGGTGTATTGTACTCCTCACGCAAGAAGCAATAACTTTCCCGATCAGCACTCCCAGTTGGAGCATAGGGGCTGATCACTGTGAGGTTCTCATGGCTACCCTTCCCCCTGTCGTTACCCGCAAACTCAAGGCCTACTCTGCACTGAAGAAAATCGCAGCCCTGGTTGAAGTGGAATATCCCCATCTACGCAATGCTTCTCTTTCCAAGATCATCGCCAGGCTGTCCCCGCGTCGCCATTCCCCTGATTTTCGCAGCGTAGTCTGGGATGGAAAGCATTACATTTTCACGCCTGGACAGGCGGCAATCGTGGAAGTGCTCTGGAAGGCATTGAACCGTGGAACTCCGAAGGTGGGGGCCGGACCGCTGCTGCATGCGGCTGATCTGGTGAGCGATAAGGTTTCCAAGTTGTTCGCTGGGCATCCAGCCTGGGGCACGATGATCATGACCGACGGAGTGGGGGTTTACTGGCTGGCGGATTGAGCTCGACTACTGGTATAAATCGCCATGTTGGATAATGCTTCCTTTTGCTCGGATCATTCCAAGAACGTTTCAACGATTCCAGTGATGCCACCGTCTGTTGTGATGGCTGGATCGGTAATGGTGTGTCTCGCTCCGTGTTTGGCTGCATCACTCAATATCCTCTGGAATTCGTAATCGCTACTGATCAGCATGGGGACAAAGCCGTCTGGCATCATGCCCATTCTAATCAAGTCCAGACATAGGTCTTTATTGCTGAACAGAGGTATCGTTTTTCCATGCGGTGGAATTTCGATACTCACAACCCCATAGATGGGGTCTTTGTCGTCGTGGCGTGATTTATCGGTGATGGTGTAGACAGGGAATTGCATCGGTTACTCCAGGGTGTCCCGCCACTCTACCACCCTAGAAAACCGCCTCAAATCAGAATCCCGGTTTTGTCCCAAAAACGGCCCCTGAATCGGCCCGATGGATTATAGCCATTTTGCATACTGGCCTCATCACGCATATGGGGTGGGCCATGCAAGAGATACTTCCTGCTGATCTGATTACGTTGAACCAGGCGGCTGTGATACTGCCACCGAAGAAAACCGGCAAGCGGGTCTGCGTAAGCACTATTCGCCGCTGGGGACTACGCGGCAAGATCACGCTTTATCAGTGCAACGGGCTGAAGGTTTCGGAGACGGAGCTGCGGTCCAAATTCCGCGTCCGCGTCGTCAAGATGGGGGGTGCGGTGTGATAGGTTATTGTTTCTTCTTTCGCCTGCGGTTCCTTCCACCTGCAAGATCGCAATCTTTGAATTCGTCCATTGAAACCTGCAGTGCGTTACACAGTAATGCGAGCGTATGGGCATTAGGAGCTTTCGCCAAATCTTGTTTGATCTGGTTGATTGTTCCTACTGCAACTTCGCCATCCGTGGCTTCAGATAAAGATCTAGCGGTAAAGCCCTTTATTTCCATTAACTCGGTGAGTTTCTCACCGTAGGTCATTAGACCGGATTCCAAGGTAACCATGCTATTTCTCCTATTAGCTTCAGAATTTTAGTGGATTTTGTCCGTACTGTCTTGACAGTATACTGTCTCGACAGTATTGTACTGTCACTACAGTATACTGCCGCTCCAGCAGATTTACAACTTTCTTCTTTTCAAGGTGTCCACCATGCCCAAGCATCATCGAGTATCGCTTTCCAAATCATTGCTGATCCGCATTCGCGTCGATCTGGCGGGCCTCAGCCCTGCCAACAAGCTGGAAGTGCTGGAAGAGTTGTCCACACGCATTCACGAACTGCATCAGGAAATCACTGAAGACCTGATGCCTGAAGACATGGACGTGCCTGATCCTGACCTGGTGACGGCGTGAGACATGGATGGTGACATGGATGTGTCCGGGCCACGGATGGCCCCTTTTTCTCAGGAGGTGTGTCATGGAACGCAAGAACCTGAAACTGAGTTGCCCGCCTGGTGAAATCCTGCTTTTCACCGTGGATCAACCCTGCACGTTTGCGGTGCAGATTCTGGCTGGCACCCAGACGCCCGTGCTGGTGCATGCACCGCTGACGGTAAACGTGCAGCGTGGCCGTATTAGGCCGGAAATTGCGGACGAAATGGCGGCATCCATTGAACAGCGTAGGAGTGCTGCAGCTTGAACCAGACTCTCGAATTCAACCGGTATCAGATCGTAGGCATCCTGCCAGGTGGTGATGAGCTGCTGGTGACGCTGGGGTGCACGGAGACGGAAGTCCGCATGCTTTACGTCCAGCAGGTGGAACAGTTGCGGTGGATCAAATTGCTTGGTTTTTCCCTGCGGGAATGGGTCGCCCTGCAGGAAGGCGGGTACTGGCGACCCATTCGTTTCTGGAAACAGACTGGGAGTGATAAACATGCTGACTCTGCAGCAGACCGAAGTCCAGACACTCGCCGACGTGCTTGGGCTGATGCACGCGGGATGGACGTTGAGCCGGGATGATTCCGGCGAATGGATGGAACAGGGGCACCTGTGCGCGGTACTTCCGCCGGGCACGATTGAGCGGCTGGAAAAACGGTGTCTGGTGGAAATGCGGAAGGGGAAATACTGCCTCACGCCCCTGGGGGAATTCGGTGCTTCTCAGTCCGATGCCGACCAGGAGGTTCTGCCCTATGCCCAGGACCCGGATGACAGACCGGAAGCCGTGGTGCTGTGGTGCGTCATCGGCATGATCATGGTGGTGGTTTTCGCGGCCTTTTACACGAGGTGGTAGCCATGGGGGATCGTGACAAACTCTGGGAAGCGATGCTGGCGGTGGGACCCAACGTGATCCCGCTGTTTCTGCAGCAGCAGCCGAACCTGGCGGGTGGCGTCAACATGAATTTCGACATGAACGCCTGGGCGGGCATGGTGGCGAAGGTGGCGGAAACGCTGGTGAACACGCACCAGAAAGCCGTTGCCGTCACGAACGGAGTGCCCACGCCATGAAAATCCGTGCTTCCCGCTTACCCCTGGCGATGGTCTGCCCGGCGTCCATGCAGGCCGCCGAGTATGACCTGAACTCCGACAGTGAACCAGCCCGCCTGGGCACGGCGGTCCATGAGTGGCTTTCCACCAGGATCGCTCACCCGGAGCAACTGGAGTTCCTGGGCGATGAGGCTTTCGAGCAGCTCGCCGTCAAGTATTCCTTGCCAGTCGATGACGTGCGGGCCTTGTCGCTGCGAGCTGTCCACTTGTGGCGGGAGGTCCAGCAATGGTTTGTCAATCCCCGCATCGAAGTGGCCATGAAGAAAGACCTGGGCGGCCTGCAGCTCACCGGCCATGTGGACGTGCTGAGCTATCAGGAAGCCACGCGGACGGTTTTCGTCAATGACCACAAGACAGGCTGGCTTGATTCGGATCATGCTGACCAGGTGCGGGGTTACGGGCTGATGGCTTTGGACGAATACCCCGAAGCGGACCAGGTGCGAACCTGCATTACGCGGGTGCGGGACTTTGTCACCGATCACCACACCTATACCCGCATGGAACTGGTGGGCTGGTCGGAACGGGTGGTGCATCGCCTGGTCGAAGAGAAGGACACCTACCAGCCGGGCAGGCATTGCAGCTTCTGCCCTCGGCGGCTGACGTGCTCGGCTTTCCGCGATTGGGTGAAGTGGGCCCTGGAGATTCTATCCGGCTCGGCTGTGGTTGACCTGCAGGAAGCCGTTTCCGCTGACCTCATCACGCGGGTGTATGACGCCAAGGCCGCTATCGGTCGCATGCTTGATGATGCCCAGGAAGTGCTCAAGACGCTGGCTATGGCGAACGGTGGCGTGTTGCCTAGGGAAGATGACTTTCAGTTGCAGCTTACCAGCCAGATTCGCCAGCAGATTCTTTTCCGCGAAGCGTGGCCGCTGCTGGCGGATCGCGTGGGCCAGGAACGCTGGAACCAGATTTTCAAAGTCTCCAAGACCGAGCTGCTCAACGCGGTGCGGTCTGATGTGGGTCGTGGGGAAAAAGGTAAAGCCGCTCAAGAACTGATGGCCCAGCTTGAGGAAGCCGGGGCATTGGCGGAAACGACGATTGAGCGGCTGGAGTTACGCAAGAAACAGAAAGGGGTGATCGGTGGAAATTCAGATCAAAGCTACTGACCAGATAACCAAGCTGGACGGGGTGGAATGCCGCCTGTGGGAAGGCGTGACATCGCAAGGTGTGCCCTGCAAGGTCTTTGTTCACCGCGTAGCGGTGCACAACAGCCAGGACAGTAATCAATTTGAGCAGGAGCTGCATGAGCATATGCCTCCTGGGCGTTTCGTTCCTCTTTCTCAAGTTCTGTGAGGCACCATGAGTACGACAACTTTAGCGCCGTCCACCAATGGGCAGGCACCTGAACAACTTACCAGCAGCCCTACCAAGTCTCTGTTGTCTCGCCTGGGCGAACGCTTTGGCGTCGATGCCGAGAAGATGCTCGGCACCTTGAAACAGACGGCTTTCCGCCAGCGGGCTGACAAATCTGGGCAGATTAAGGATGTGACCACGGAGCAGATGATGGCGCTGCTGATCGTTGCTGATCAGTACCACCTCAACCCGTGGACGCGGGAAATCTACGCCTTCCCCCAGGATGGCGGGATCGTGCCTATCGTCGGGGTGGATGGCTGGATTCGCATGATGAACGAACACCCGCAGTTCGACGGGGTGCAATTTGTGGACGGCCCGGAAGTGGGGGATAAGCCCAACCTGGTCAACGAATGGATCGAGTGCCAGATTTTTCGCAAGGATCGCTCTCATCCGATTGTGGTGCGGGAATACATCGTGGAATGCCGGAAAGACACCGGGCCCTGGCGAAGCCACCCTCGCCGCATGCTCAGGCATAAGGCTCTCATCCAAGCGTGTCGCATCGCATTCGGTTTCGCGGGCATTCACGATGAGGATGAGGGACTGACCGTTACCGATGGCATCGCCACGGTGAAGAAAGCGGAACCACAATGGCCAACGGGCCGCGTCAATCATCGCCTCACGCATTCAGTGAAGACAACTCCGCCTGATGTGGTGGATGCCACTGCCACGGTATCAGAAGAGTTGGAAGAAGAAACGGCCTTCGACCAGGAAAAGGAAATCCGTCGCCAGGAACTGATCTCCTGGCTCAATGACCAGCTCAACAGCGACGTTTCCGATTCGGTGCTGGATGAGGTTGCAGCAAAGCTGCGGGACTCTCACACGATGTTGGGGGCGGACATCATCCACGACATGCAGCAACGGCTGAACGCCAAGCGGGCGGGTGGTGTTGCTCCGAAGGTGAAACGAAACTTTTGATCTAAGCAGCCGCCGGCTGTCCACCAGAACGGTTCTGGAGGGCCTTTCGACTTTTAACAGATGCCGGCGGCTGCTTTCTTTTTTCTCTTGGGGTGGGCCATGTATATTCGCAAACTTCAGATCCAGAACTTCATGCGGCTGGAAGGCGTCAGCATCGACGCCGAAGGCAAGCATGTCATCATTCGCGGGGAAAACGGCATCGGGAAATCGTCCGTGGTGGATGCCATCTATGAGGCATTGCACGGGACCAGCTCGAAAGACAGGCCGGAACCGGTGCACCAGGGGGCCAACAAAGCCCTGATCTCGCTCGATCTAGGTGATTACCTGGTCGAAAAGCACATCGCACTGGATGGCAAGTCGCGTCTGGTGGTCAAGGCGGCTGACGGATCACGGATCAACAGCCCGCAGAAATTACTCGACGGACTCCTGAGCGAATACAGTCTGGACCCGGTGGCGTTCCTCGATCGCCGTCCCCAGGATCAGATCGACGATGTATTGCGGGTGTGCGGGGTTGAACCGCCTGTAGCACAGGTAGAAATGATCACCGGCGAGAAGTGCCCCGCCAGGCCGGGCGAATCGGCGGACCAGTACATGGAGCGGCTGTCGGCTGACGAGGTCGGAGAATGGTACCGGCGCCGGCGGGAACAGCATCGCGTGGTGGAAACGAACCGGGGTGCGGTGGAGAAGCAGAAACAGAAGGTGGACAGCTATTGCACGCAAAGCCCAGCGCGTGATGCTGCGGTGATTTTGGAAGAGCTGAATGCTGCCCAGGCGAAGCAGGATGCCTACCAGAAGTGCAAGCAGGCGAAAGCGGAAACACAGCGGGAATACGAACGTCTTTCTGATCTGTGGAACCAGGTTGACACGGAACGCCTGGCTCTGGGTAAACAGAAGGCCGAACTGGAAGCGAAGCTGAAAGAGGTCAACGCCAAGATCGCTGCCAATGCTGATCGCCTAGAGAAAGGCATGCAGATGGTGTCTGAGGCACGGCTGGAGAACGAAGCGGCTGGTCAGGCTCTCGCCCAATGCTGGGACAACACCAAACAGGTGCAGGAACTCCGCATGGAGCTTTCTTCCAGCCAGGCCGCCCAGAAACACATCATCGAAATGAACCAGGCCACCGAGCGCCTTAGCGAGTTGCAGGCAGAGCTGGTCGCCAGCCAGAACGAACACGGGCGGCTGGATCGGGTGCTCGAAGATCTCCGCTCGCTCCGCAAGGGGCTACTCGAAGGCCTTGACCTGGGCGTTGACGGCCTAGAAGTCGGTAAGGGCGAACTGCGGCTGCACGGGGTGAGCTTCAAGCAGGCCAGCCTGGCTCAGAAGCTGCGCGTAGCCTGTGCGGTAGCCATGAAGGGCAACGGGGCACTGAGACTGCTACGAATCGATGACGGGGAACATTTAGACAGCGAGAGCCGGGCATTTCTTCTGAAGCTGGCATCCGAAAACGGCTGGCAGGTGATCATGACTTGCGTCGCGGATTATGACCAGCTCCAGGTGGAAATCGTGGACCAGGAACCGGTGGAAGTGAAGCCAGCTCGCAAGGCTCCACGTGGCAAGTTGTTTGACACCAGTAAAGATGCAGCGATGGCTTAATCTTCAACTCTTTTATGAAAGGGCAGCTATGAGCTTAGACAAGGGGCTTTCGGCACTACGGAAATCTGTTGAACAATTGTTCAAACGGACGCCGGAAGTCAGGCCGTTCTCAGCCAAAGAATACAAGGAATTCAAACAGGCCATCGCCCAGGCTCGCCGAGAACGACGCCGGGCACGCAAGCAACGGAAGCTGGCGAGGAGACAACATGGACGGGCTACCACTGTTCAGTCACACGTTTGAACGCCGTGATCCTGCACACCGCAAGCACGGCGGCAACGAATCATCGAACCTGGCTCACCGCAAGGCGCTGGGTAAGAAGCGGTATTTCTACAGCCGCATTCTGATCCTGCTCAGACAGGCGGGATCAACAGGCAGGACGGCCAAAGAACTGGCCCGAATGCTGGGAGTGGGTTTCAACCAGATCAGCGGGCGCTGCACGGAGCTGGTGCAAATGGGTTTTGTGCGGCGGCTGGCGATCAGGCGGGATGGTTCAGCGGTTTTGATTCATCGCAAATATTGATTGGAGCGTCAGGAAGATGCAAGACAGTTCACGCCATCAGTTTCTGCAGGTGACGGGCAACAGAACAGCCGCCCTCATCCTGGAGTACTTCCTGGTGCTACACAACGGCAAGCGAGCGCGTAACCCCGACGAACCAGAAGACTCCCCGAAACTGTGGATCGACTTCACCCAAGATGCTCTGGCCAAGCACTTTCTGGTTTCCGTGGACACAGTAAGTCGTGCCATGAAAATTTTGCAGGCGAAGCGATTCATTCACATACACCAGTTCGGCTACGACAGAACCTACCGCTACGAACTGAAAATTGCGGTTATCAATTCAGTGCGTGACGAAATGCCATTGTTTGAAGGGGAGAATTGCCATCCCCGCAAAATGCGGGCTTCCATCCCCGCAAAATGCGGGCATGCATCCCCGCAAAATGCGGGCTTCCATCCCCGCAAAATGCCAGATTGTTATCCTTCCATTCCTTCCTTTGTTCCTTCCTCATCATCAGGAGTTGAAGAAGATGAAACTGACGATTGCTCAAAAGAAACGCCTGCTGTCGTACTCCCTGTTCCCGACGATGCGACGGACCCCGAACGTCAAGACCTCCTCGACCAGTGTGAAGCCGTCGGCATCCACCCAGAGCACACCGAAGCCCTCCTGCTCGCCCGTACGACGCGCCAGACAGTGAAAGCGGCATTTGCTCACCTGGCGGTGAGATTGCGGCGTGGTGACCGTATCCCGCAGCCGTACGGCGGATTTATCATCGACTTCTGCCGCGATCCGAAGCGGTGGGAACATGGGGTAGACGAACATGGCTGCTGGGTGCCGCTGCGGGTGCTGGCAGAAAAGAAGAAACAACGGCGCCAGGCCAAGGCACGTGACAGACCGGACCAGCTGGAAGATGCCAGGCGGGCGGCGTTTGTGGCCTGGGACAGGCTCAGCTACGCCGAGCAAACCAAGATCAAAGAGCAGATAGAAGCCGAGCACCCGGAGCTTTCAGCGGGAAAGCGTATCGAGATGTGCCGGCAGGAAGCCTTAAACAGGAGTAAGCATGCCGACGACCAAGCAGCAGATGACACCAGACCAGAGCAAAGAGCACCTCGACCAGCTTTTGGAGCTGCGACTCGAAGCCAGTGAGCTGGGGGTGAAGGCGTCCAAGGCCCACGAGGTCTACAAAGACGCCAAGGAAAAATTCGAGCTGAAAGAAAAAGAAATCCAGCAGCACCTCGAGGAGTTGAACCAGGAACTGCCACTCTTCGACAAGCCCGAAGAAGTGCCGTTTCCGTTCCCGTTGCCTGATGGTGTTGCCGACGCCACGCTGGCGAACGTCGCCGCAGATCCAGTGGTGCTGGGGCTCTCGATCGGCATAGTGAAAACAGTGCGGGATGAAATCAACTGTTTCACCCTAGGCCAACTGCAGCACTTCCTGAACGCCAAAGAGACGTTGAGCCCGGACAAGCAGAAAGAAGCCAAACTGAAGCTGGGGAAACGCATCGGTCCGAACGCGGCGTGGAAGTTGTTCAGGGCGGTGGCCAGCTACACCGGCTCACGCAAGAAGACGACCGGTAAGAAAGCGGACCCAGTGCCAGCTGCGGCGCCCGCGAAATCCGCAGCCAAAACCACCACCAGCGATGAAATCGCCATGGGGCGCGATACCCTTTGCGCCGACGTGGAAGAGTTGACGCCCACACAAGCTCAGTTCCTGGCTCAATTCAAGATGACCAAAGTGGGCGAGGTGCTTGATTGGTTCGACCGGATGAACAAGGAACGGCCCGACAACCCACCCAAGGACTACCTGGTCAAGCGGGTGGCCTCTGCCTGTTCGATCACTGACAAAACCGCGAAAGCGTTGATCGATAGCATTTACAAGTTTGAAGAGAAGTATCTGACAGGGGGTAACTAGCCGTGGACCGCTCCGCCTGGCTCAAGACGCCGTACGCCAACACCTCCGCGAAAGACCCGGATAGCGCCATCACGGCGCTGCTGCAGAAATATCAGGTTGTGCACTTCAGCACCACGCACGCACCTGGGCCGGGTGGCAACCCCGGCTATGGCGTACGCTTCGAGCTGGGCGGCCTCTGGTACGTCGTGGCGTTCGAATCGCTGTCGGTGAAAGGTGTTGATCCCCGGCAGCTCCTGAACCAGGTGAAGCGGGTCGTTTACTACACACTGAAGACTTTGCTGGAAGCCAGCGAGGTCTTTGTCAGTCGTCAGAAACTCCTGCTGCCATTTCTGGAAGTCGGCGGCATGAACCTGTACGAACAGATGAAGCCATTTCTGGCAGACTTCCAGGCTACACCAGGGCGGCTGGCTTTGTTGGGATTGGAGTAGGTTATGGAACTTAACATCAACGGATTGTTGAAAGGTTTGAGTGAGCTGTCTCAGCAACATGTAAGGCTCATCGACCGCGAGATCGAGGTTGCTGAGGAACGGCTGGTGATGCTGAACAAGCTGCGGGGCATGTGCCCGCAAGGTAAGAAGTACACCAGCCGTCCAATCGGGAAGATGCTGGAGGACATGAAAACGAAACGACGCAAGAAACCGGATGCAGCCAGGCCCAAAAAGAAGCCTGGCGAACCGCTGAACCTGGAAGGCGATCTGATCCCGCACGACACACGGTGCAAGATGATTGCCGGCCTGATCGATGCACAAGGAGCCATGACTACAGGTGTTCTCGCGGAATTGATGAAGTGCTCTGTCAAAACGATTTACAACGACATCTATCGACACGAAGAGTGGTTTGGCCGTGACAGCAATGGCGTCACCCTCACGATTCAAGGGAGAAAGGATTTACTGCAATGAACCTGAACACCATTCCCATACAGCAGATCGATACGGAACTGATCCGCCTGCGTGATAATAACCGCGATGAAGGCAACGCGGTAGGTGGCCTGCAGGAGATGGCCACGTCGATGCAGAATCACGGCCTTCTGCACCCTGTGCTACTCAGGCCAGTGAACGACAGCGAATACACCTACGAATGCATTTCAGGCGAACGCCGTCTCCGGGCCGCCTGGGACCTGAACTGGGAAGAGATCCCCGCCCGTGTCGTGAGTGCTGACCTATCTGTCGAAGAGATCGACGAGCTGCACCTGGTCGAAAACCTGCAGCGGTCTGACCTGACTCCCTGGGAAGAAGCCCGGCAACTCGCTGACCTGCAAGCGCGTGACCCCGATCAGCGGCTGGAAGACCTGGCCGACAGGGTGGGCAAGTCGCCGACGTGGGTGGCGCAACGCCTGGCGTTCCACAAGTTGCACCCTGGTTTGCGGGCAATGCTGGTCAAGGAAGAGTGGCCGCTGGTGCAGGTGCAGATGCTGGCCAGAATGCCGCTGCAGTTCCAGGCGGATTTTCTGGATGGGGTATCCCAAGAGCGTAAAGAGGGGTGGGGTGATTATGGCTCTACCGCTTTACCAGAAGTCCCTGATACTCAATCATTGGCCCGATCTATCAACGATGCACTTATGCTGCTCAGTCACGCGCCCTGGAAGCGTGATGACGCCAAGCTGCTGCCCGAAGCGGGTGCCTGCAACCAGTGCCCCAAGCGGTCGCTGGCCCAGAAGTTTCTATTTCCAGAGGTGACTGACAGCAAGAAAGACACCTGCCTGGATAAGGATTGCTGGAGCCGTAAGCAGGCTGCCCTGGTGATGCTGCAGGTGGAGAAGCTGACCAAAAAGAAAACGCCGCCGGTGCTGCTGTCGGATTATTCCGAAGTGCCCCAGGCGACGAAAGAACGTCTCGGCGATGTTGAGATCAGGGGGGTACATGATTTCAACGAAGTCACCCAGAAAGACAAAGACGCCCGGCCTGCGGTGCTGGTGAGCGGGCCCGAAGCGGGGAAGGTGACCTGGGTGAAGGAATGGGCGAAGCCGGTGGCACAGACCAGCCGCCGGCAGGTGGATCAGGCGACGGGAAAACCGGTACCCAAGACGGACAAAGAGAAGCTGCATGAGCTGCTCTGTAAGCGGCTGTGTGCTGCCGTGGAATTCTGGCGAACAGAATCCCTGAACAGCATCAAGCCGACGCTGGAACGGCTGGTGCGACTGGTGGCCGTCATGGGCACCAGGTGGAGTCACCGCATGTGCTCTGATCGCGAATGGAAGGATTACGAAGGCATCGTTGACAACGACCAGAAGCTGGCAGACAAGCTCTGGGATGCAATACGGGAAGTGCTGCAGGATCGGGTGAAGCGGACATTACCGATAGTCAATTGTGCGGAAAGCCTCTGGAAGGAAGCAAGGCTACAGGCTGAAGCACTGCAGGGGTTTGCTTCCTTTGAGGATTGCTGGAAATCTGCCGTGGATGAAGTGAAGTTTCCCGTGGGGCTGCAGAAGGCAGGGTTGACTGATCCGCACACGGTGTTTCCTGAAGCCATTACCTGCCACAAGCCCCTCAATACACCCAAGAAACCACAACCAGCCAAGAAAGGGAAGGGTGCGAAGTGATCGACCAGACCACAGCCAGCTTTGCCGAAATGCTCCGCAGTCGTGGCCATGAACACGCAGCCATCGCAGTCGTGACGGACGCGATCGCCATCAGCATGGGCGACTTAATGGCGAATTTCGGCAAGGCTCTCACCAAACTAAACCTCGACCCAGGTTCGATGTTGAAGATCGGTGCCGTCACCGTCACCCACATGGCCAGACTGCAAGTTCTGGTCGGTGAGCTGAAGTCCGAAGGCAACAAGCTCAAGAAATCTCTGGAGGGTAAACTGTGAGCCAGCCAACTGTAGGCAGCGAAATCCTAAATGAAATTGAACGCTGCAGCGAACTGATCGGCCTTTACGAATCGCTCCGAGGGCCTGGCGTGTACGTTGATTTCGCCATCAACTCGATTCGGCGGACGATTAGCGATGCAAAGGAGGCCATCACTGGTGATGACCCCGTCGCCTGCATCCGGGTACTTGAACGATTGAGGGACCACAAATGAGTCTCCCCGTCTCCCAATGCCGTTCCTGCGGTGCCCAGATTTACTGGGTGCAAACAGTCCTCGGGCGCAACATGCCGGTTGATGCCATACCGGTGGATGATGGCAATGTCATCTTTATTGACCAGAAAGCCCATGTGATCCGGGCCGGGGAAGAAGTCCCCGAAGATGCCCGGCGGTACGTGAGTCACTTTTCGACTTGTGCTCAGGCGAAGAAACACAGGAAGGGGCGAAAGTGATGGCCAAGATCGGCCCCAACACCTGGATTCAGAAAGAGATGCAATGCACGTGCGGCGGCTATTTGAAGATGATCGAACAGTTCAAGGTGGTGCAGCACGTCGAGAAATCATTCTGGAATTACCACAGCCGCAAAAAGTGCGGGGTGCAACGGTCAGTTATCACTTACACCAGGAAGGGGAAGAAGTATGCCAGCAGCTAGAAGCCCAATCATCGATAAGTGGGTTGAAGAAAACCAAGGGAAGCATCTGTGCGGGTGTGGATGTGGAAAAGTAATCGTTATCATCCGTAACCATTATCATGTTGGCATTCCGCCGCGCCGTCGTGGGCACAACAAACCTAACATCAACGAGTGGATTAGGCAACAAGACGGACGGCATGTTTGTCAGTGTGGATGTGGCGGCTTGATCCGTGCGACCATCGACCACCGATGGAAGGGCATTCCTAGGTTTATTCATGGGCATAGCGGCAAAGTACAGTTTGCGGACAGGAGAACATTATTCTTCGCTAAAGTCACCAAGACTGATCAGTGCTGGTTGTGGACGGGGAGCAAGAATAAACGTGGCTACGGAAATATGCATACGAAAGGAAAGTCTGGTAAGGCTCATCGCGTTTCTTGGGAACTACATAAAGGCCCTGTCCCGGTGGGGATGCACGTTTTGCATAGGTGCGACAATCCCGCTTGTGTAAATCCCGATCATCTGTTTCTAGGAACGCACCAAGACAACATGGCTGACATGGTGATGAAAAAGAGATACGCCAAAGGCGAGACGGTTGGGTGTTCAAAGTTCACAGACTCAGAAATAAGGGCCATACGTAACAGGGCCGCCTCGGGCGAATCACTGTCATCGATAGCGAGAGACAAAGAAACTAACTCAGGCCATGTGAGCAGAATTGTCAGGAAGATCAGGTGGAAGCACATATGATTTCGTTCATTGTTTATACGGTACCTGTTGCGATGCCACGCCAGAGAAATCGCATCATGTACATCGGCGGCAAGCCGATCAGCCAAAACTACACCCCTGGCAAGCACCCCGTGAACGCTTTCAAGTCAGCGGTGCAGCTCTCAGCTCGAGTGGCTTACGACGGCCCGCCCCTGGAAGGCCCTGTTTACCTGCAGGCCACCTTCGTGCTGCCCAGGCCACAGAAGTACTGCCGCAAGAAAGACGACCCAGGGCGGCTGTGGTGTATTGCCAAGCCAGACATGGACAACCTGGTCAAGGCGCTCAAGGACGCATTATCGAAGCTGGTGTTTAAGGATGATTCCCAGGTATGTCGTACTATGCAGGGGAAGTTCTACGCCGCCCGTGATGAACAGCCATGCGTGGAAGTGCAGATTGGAGTTATTGATTGACAGACTTCCCTATTCCCCTGGCCGACGTTCTCAAGATAGCCGATCAGGCTGCCTGGTGGATGTTCAGCAAGACCAAGGGGAAGCTGGCTTTCGCTGATCTGAAGCAGGAAGCGATGCTGGGGCTGATCGGTGCCGTGCGAACGTGGAACCCTATCAAATCATCTTTTAAGACTTACGGGAGCACGCGGGCACGGTTTCACCTGATGGACTATCTCCGCAGGCAGGATCACCTGACACGGGTGCATCGCAAGAAATCCAAAGGGCACCTGCCGAATGTGTTTTCTTTTCACGCACTAAATGAGGTGGTAACTGATCGGTTGCAAGTCATGGTGGACGAGACTGTGGCCGTCCCAGGCAAGTCCACTCTGGAATCAGACTACGCCGAAAGCCTGATCTTGATGGTGAGCAACTACCGGCTGCGGGACATCCTTTACCTGCACTATTTTCGCGGCCTGACGTTCAAAGCGATTGGCAAGATCATGGGGATTACAGAAAGCCGCATCAGCCAACTGCACAGGGCGGCGATTGAAACTATTCGAAGGAAGGCGGGGTGAACGATGGAAGGGCTTTATTTCGTATCGTTTACGAAAGATCACAAGCTGCATTATTGCGGCCAGATCATTAAACAACTTGAACTGGGATATTGGCTGGTGAGTCTAGTCAACTTTCTTAATGGCAACATGGACTGCGGCATGGTGTACCACCTGCGAGAAATGCAGGGCAATTGGAAAATCTACGACACGAAGGAAGAGTGGGTGCAGAAGGTGGAATACTTTCAGCGCCAGGCATCTCGGCAATCTTCTAAACCGGCTTCTCCCCCTGTCCATCCCACTGTTTCGAGTGGCCCGCCTTCACCATCTGATCATTGATACTGGCGGCTCCCGGTTCGGCGTAAGCCTTCCCAAAGATGCGGCCATACTTTTCGGTGACATCGCGGTCGGTGACAATCATGATCCAGCTATCAACCGGGGTCAGATACTGCAGGTAGCTCTTGGCCGCCAGTCCCCGTTTCTTTTCGGCGGCGTTGGAAGTGCGACTCTCCGGAGCATTCACCCCGGAGAGTCTAAAGATTTTCGGGCTTTGCTTGATGCACATGCCCATGTCCAAGTCAACCCGCAGCGTGTCGCCGTCGATCACTTCCAGTACCTGGGCGACGTACCGGAAGATGTGACCATAAAAGGCTTTCTTGGACTCGGCCATCATTACCTCAACTGAGGCTTACGGTCAGTTTCAGCGGCTTCCACGTCTGCCCCGGGTGATGATGCCACCGGGTTGCCAGGTGCCGGTGGAACAATTGCCGCCGGAGCAACTGGAATAGCTATTGGTCACCACTTCACCGGTCCGAACAGGAGCTGTGGTCGCTGCCTCGTTTCTCACGAATAAATGCATGTAGCGCTTCCCATCGCTGCCACGCACCCAGGCAGCACCGGCGTGGGTGTAGTTGTCATAGGTGCAACACGTGCCCCATCCCCAACTATCGTCTAAGGCACCGCAGCCTGCAGCGTCAGCATGAGCACCAGCGGGCAGGCAGTCGAAGTCGCTGGCCAGATGGCCTGCAATGCCCTGACTGGCACGCTGGCGGGCAGCTTCCTGGGCGGCCTGGGTCAGCAGTGGATCTTGCTGGAAAGGTGGCAGGCCGCGTTTGGAGCGTGCAGCGTTTACTTCAGCTAGGGCATCCGTTATTCCTGGATCAGCTGTTTTTATTCGTGAATCGGCTGATTTTATTCCAGAAACAGGCGGTTCTATAACCGTTTTTGGTGATTCGATTGCTTGGCAGTTCCCCGCCCAGGCCCAGGCGGATCGCCCGCGTCCTTTGCGGTCGCTGGCATCGGCACTGATAACCATCACTGACACGAACAGCAGACAAAGCAGACTTCGCATAGCTCATTCCTCATACAGGTAAGGCGGCGGGACCTCCCCGCCGCCGAGACTCAAAGCGTTGTTATTAGCTGCTGAATTTCTTCAGCAGAAACAGAAACAGAATCGGCAACAGCGTCTGCAGCGCGAGCAGTAGGAGCGGATTGCCGACAATCTTTTCCTGATCGGCCTGGCTGAATTTCTCCAGCCGTTTCACCAGACGCGGGTTGCGTCTCAGTATCGCCTTGGATTCTTCAGGGGCACTGGCGAAACGTCCCATGTATTCGTTGAGATCAGCCTGACTGACTTCGCCGTCTGAACTGGAGCCAACTTCGCCATGGTCGCCGACAATCAGCGTGCCGCCTTCCTTGCTGATCTGGTCGATCAGGTTGGCAGCCAGCCAGTCGATGTTATCGAACAGCATCTTGTCGATGTTGCCCGGGGTGATGACAGCCGGTTCCAGCAGTTGAGCGCCAGACACCAGCCATTTACGCAGCGCGACCTTGTCGATCTTGCTGCTGTCGAAACTGATCAGACTTCCGAGATTCAAAGGCATGTTGCCCTCCGTGTAAAACTCTCTGATGAAATCAGCCAGCATGGCGAGAGCCATGATGGCGAGTGTGGCCATAAGCCACAGCAGCCCGCTGGGGAACTGATCCATTGCTAGACCCCTAACAGCCAGTTGATGTCGCCGGGGTAACCTTCGAAATTGTCGATGGCGAATACTTCGCCGGTGCGAGCCTGGTAGTCCACGTCGGAAGGTGGAGTCCAGTATCCACCAGGTGGTTCGTTGTTGGTAACTTCGCCGTGGATCGGGATGGCGATACCGTTATTCAGGTAATACCACTGGTTCTGCCAGCGGTAGATTTCGCCCAGAGTGGGGTGCTGCCAGAAACCCCAGATAGATTGTTGATGATTCCACGATGATCGTTGCGTGTTCCACAGCACACGGGGTTCGCCCTTGTATTCAAGATTCTGGGTTCTGCCGCCCCAGTCGCCTGCAGCCAGGCAGGGACGGCCACGGCGGAGTTCACGTTTGACTTCATCGGCTGAACGGCAACGGATGAACTGCAGCTTGTGTTTCTTGGCCGCCTGCAGCCATTCGGGCTTGTGGTTGCGATTAGTGCTGAAAAACAATTCATACTCGGACACCTTGCGGTTATTGCTGCCGAGCCGTTCGATTTCTGCCACGGTGGCCGGGCTATAGACCAGCACTGCAGCGTCCTGTTCTCTGCCTTTAATCGGGACAATGTGAGGCTGAGGCAGGCCGGGCGTGCTCTGGGGGGGTGTGCCCACTTCGTTGAGCATACGGGCAAACACGGTCCCACTGGCCCCGTCGCCTTCGCTGCGGTTGGGCTGGCCTATACCGGTGCTGCGGGCCTGGCCATAAGGAATCAGGGTGAATGGAATTTCGCCGACTTCGTGGGTAGCTCCGTGCAACACTTCCAGGGCAATGCGGGCCATGAGGCCGTTCTGCCCGCCGCCGTTGACACAAGAGCCGATGAGCTGCCAGTTGAGAAGGAATCGCTTGTAAACCTTCTGCATGGCTTCCCAGAGAAAGACCTTGTCCCCTTTGATTTCTGGGACATCTTCTCGCTCGTTGTGATCACGGACCAGGCCGGACCTATAGGCTTCCTGCATGCCAGCATCGTCAGTGCGTTCGAATCCGAAATCCCAGATGCCACCAACCAGCTTTCCGCCAAGTGATTCAAGAGCCGTCATTATTTGAGTGCCTCCAGGAGTGCCGTGCCGATGCGTTCATAGACCTTGCTGGCCTTCTCGCGGTCCAAGGTGGCGTTCGCATCCTTGCCGAGTTCGCTTTCGATGATCTGGGCCGCCTTGGTTCGGGTGTAGGTGAGAAAGGGGAGCACGGGCACCTCGTCTGCGATCCACGCCGCCTTGTGCTTGGCGTACAGGTCTGCCAGCGTCCTGGGGGCAATGGCGGGATCATTGAGCTTCAGGAGCTTGCTCGAGTCGATAAACGATTCCGCCCAGTCCTTGGCTTTGGGCCAGGTATTCCCATCCGTCGCCGCCCGGTCTTTTGTCAGCAGCTCCTTGAATTCCTTCACCAGGGCGGTGTCCGCGTCTGGCGTGGGGATCGGTACCGGCTTGGGGTTCGGTGGCGGTGTTGGCGCCGGGTTGCCTACGGTGGCTTCAATGCTGTCGATGATCACCGGGGCCTTGTCGAGCGAATCCCCGTTGCGGACGATGTGCGTGTTGCCGGTGCCTTCTTTCTTGGCTACCAGAATCACCCAGGGCAAGTCTTTCGCTTCGAACAGGTGAAGCCGGGCGACGGTTTCCCCACGCCTGACGCCCCAGATGGCAAACGGTTGCTTGGCGGGTACTGTGATGCGTTCCAGCAGGCTTTCGTCCTGTACTACCCAGAGCAGTGGCGTGGTGACATCCTTGTGGGGGTGCACCACTTCGAATTCGCCGACTTGAATCTGCAGCTTCTTGGGCTTCAGCTTTTCGATGATGTCTTTGGCTTTGGCCACTTCGGGCGTGGTGAACTGACTGCCGACGGTGAGCGTGCCGGGTGTCGATTTGTCCAGGCGTTCCATCGTCTGCCTGGCTTCGAGAATTTCCAGGTCAGTGTGTCGGTGCCCGATAACGATTTGAGCGTGCAGCGTTGACGCGAAGCACAAGAGTGCAGTAAGCAACCAGAGTTTCATCATCACCCCTTCAAAGAATTACCGCCGGTACCCTGCCACGTAGTCACCGACTCTTTCGCTGACGGTTCGCCGATTCTTCCACCACGGACACTGAGCCACCCAGCGGACTATGAGCACCAGGGACAACACTGCAATCACGCAGCGTGTGACGGTCATGATCACGTAGCCGATCAGTTTGGCCTGGAACACCATGTACGGGTCATAGATGCCGACAATGCGGTGCAGGCTGGCACCCAGCAGG
This sequence comes from Planctomycetia bacterium, assembly GCA_016795155.1. Classification (NCBI taxonomy): domain Bacteria; kingdom Pseudomonadati; phylum Planctomycetota; class Planctomycetia; species Planctomycetia bacterium. The sequence continues at coordinate 34,545 of JAEUIE010000057.1, forward strand.
GTGGCAAAGACCATCCACAGAAGCAACCGTTCGGTGAACGGGCGGTTGCTGGCAGGTCCGGCCACAATACAGAAAACCCCCAGTGCAGCCGCCATGGTGGACCAGGCAAGAGCATCCAGCAGGATCATGGCTTAGTTTCCCCCTTCAGGAGGTGGGCGGAACTTATCAGGCAATGCGTTGGTGGGATCGATTGACCCCACTCGCTTTTCGGTGCGGTCAAACATCACCACGATGCCGAAGATTAGCAGGCCGATGCCCATGGCGATGGCTACGCCGATGGAAAACGGCAGCTTGAAATAATCCGTGACAACATAAGGCACAATGGAACCGATCACGCTGGCCATGGCGATGTGGATGAGGGCCTGGAACATGGTGACGGTTCGCCGCAAGGCAGACAGGCTGGCGCATAGCACCGCCACCAGAATCCAGGTAACAAACGAGCCTAGCGAGGCAACGGCGTGATGGTCGGGCGGCGGTTGAGGCATCCTTTATCCCCTTGCTAAAGCCATCAGCAGTATGGCTTTGCTGGGTGGATAGCTCAAAATCGAAGCAACCAGACAGCCTTGTGCAGATAGTTCGCCAGCAGCTCTGGCTGGAACAGGCTCCAGGGCTTCATTGCCCCGGAAAGTGCCCGGTAGCCCCCCATTTCGCAATCGGTGGTCTTTTCGTCCTGGTAGCGGTCCTGGGTGGCAATCATAACGCCCATCTGCTGGCACTGCAGGTACTGGACCAGGTTGATGATGTTGGCCGTGGGCCAGTGGTGGAAAACGTCTTTGCACAGATACACGTCAGCATCGGGAATCTGGTCGAAATCGTGCAATGTGGTGAGCTGGTTGTGATGCCAGTGATGGTGGGGTAAGACGTTTCGCAGATGGTTGATCAGGTGGCTGCAGCAATCGAGGCCGTGGAACGTGACACCGGGACAGTCTACCGCCAGGCTGGCCAGGATACGCCCGTCACCACAGCCGAGATCCACGACAGTCTTGGCCTCGAGAGTTTTAATTAATGCGGGAACCAGGAATCCGTAGGGTGATCCTTCCTTGCTGGGGTCGGAGCCGGTGCCGCTGTTCCACTTGGTGGTGCTCCATAAGCCGTTCTGGTAAATCTCACTAAAGATGGCTTCGGGATTTCTGGCGGTACTCTTGTGCGTATCCATGCACCTTATCCTCGTCATACCAGCGCACGCGCTTGTGTTGGTCTGGGGAGTATCCAACCTCGTCCCAGAAGTTCCGCTGGAACATCTTATCCGTAATGCGGTGCTGAATCACAAAACCGCCCTGGTCGTCCCACGCGCGAAGGCAGCCCATGAACGGCTGGGTGAACACTTCCTGGCCACGAAAAGTATAGGCATGGTGCGGCGTGCTGGTAGCCTGCCAGGCCAGCCGCAAGTTATCCTGGTCACCGTAGCCGTAGCGGTAGGTGTAGTCTGACCAGTCATCGAGCCAACGATAGAGATTCAGTGCTTTCCAGCATTTCGATTTATCGATGAGCCACTGGCCACCTTGCCATCCCCGGCCTGAATCGGGGGTGATGCCGTAGACATCCCAGCGCAGGTTGCTGGCCATGCCGGGCAGGTCATACCATACCAGGGTGCCGGCGCGATTGTCGAAAAGCCTATCGATAGGTGCCACGGGGTAAGCGTCGGCATCGAGGTAGAGCACTTCACGGAAGGGACTATGCAAAACCGCGTAACTCTTGAGCCCCCAACTGAGCCAGCGGTTGTCGGGATCGCCCCATTTGTCCATACCCCAGCGCCTGCAGGGGTGACTCTCGCGGAACTGATTGGCGTCTATCAGCTCAGCCCCCAATTGCTCGAAGATACCAGCGGGCAGCGGTTCGCTCACCCCCCGATGCCAGATTTGTATCCCCTCTTTCCATCCGTGGTGCCGTAGCATTTTTGTTGCTACATAAACCCCCACGCCATAGCGTTCGCCGCCGCCAAGGATGACGACGCCACGGCCTTGAAAGTAACCCGGGGATTCGTTGTTTTCGCTGATTTTCTCTTTTAAGACATTACGGAAAGCCTGCTGTGTCTCCGGTTGTGCCCACCAGCTCGACGGCCAGCCATCGTCTGGCACCATATTGCGGAAAATCTTCTCCCAGAAGTTGACGGCGGACGGTTTCCACACGCCCCACTTCGGCGGGTTCATGTCGCATGATTCGGTTGCACGCCGGAGCTTGTCGCCGATCAGGGTAGGTTTCGTGGGGCAGCCGCATTCGATACATTCATTGTTGACGTTGCTGGGGCACTCTTTGCAGATAGCCGCTCGCTGGTCGTGGATTTCGTCGGGGACGGTTTTAAAGCCGCTGAGGATGTGGCGGAAGGTGGAGCCGGTGTAGTGGCCGAGTTTCTGCAGGAAGCTGGGGCGGTCTTTTTCGAGGAGCTGATCCCATAGGTGCCGCATCTGGCGGGAGTTCTCATCGGTGCCCAGTGCCCATTTTTTTTGGTGTCCGGTGTGGTATCGCTGGTGATGGCTGCACCAGTCTGGCAGTTCTTTATGAGTGGTAAGGGTGCAGGGTTCGCTCATTATTCATCCGCGTCGAATTGGAATGCGGCTCCGTCAAGACTGAGAACTGGCGTCTTTATGCCGACTGGGGAAGGGTCAAAATGACTACCGCAATTTTCTACAAGCACAACAGTGCTTACAATATCAGAGTCGCAATCAACGGTGCTGCTATCAGTAAACGAAAGCGGATCGCAAGAAACCAAAGTCAGATGTCGCCCTCCTGTCACATACTTGTACTGAAATGATTCACGTTTTAACCAGTCAAAAACCATTGGCCAGAAAAAATCTGAATTTTCCATTGGCGAGCCGCATGTTGCACAGAAGTGGCAAGCCACGGTGCACCTGAAGAGTTCTCCATCACCGCCAAAATCGCCGATAGATGGAACACCTTGGCAATTCTCAAACCCGTAAAAGCCATCGCCATCTGTCAATGTGTTTTCTACATAGGTATATTTAACGCTAAAATATGGATCACTTGGTGTTAATGGCCTACATGTAGAGTCTCGAAAATCTTCGTTTTTTGTAAGAGTAAACGTCTTACTACCCATGCCTGTAACAGACAGCGTGGCATCAAGTGTTTCCGGAAAAGGATCACTGGTTTCATCTGAGCAGGAAAACCGCGTACATCCGCAGCAGTAGCCAGGGCCTGTGGTCGTGTAATACGCCCCACCGCAACACGGGCATGCTTTCGTTCGTGTCCGCATCAGGAGAACCTCAGCGGCCTTGATCCCCACGCAGTCAACAGCGTTTCCTGCACATCGTTACCCACGCACTGAACCTCTGTCACCAGCTCACCCACGCCATGCAGATAGGCGGGCCAGTCAACCGGCGGCAACGGTTCCGCCTCGACCACGGTGTGAACACCTTCGCCGATGTCCTGAAAGCTGACCTGGCTGCAGAGTGAGCCTATCCACACGTCCGAAACGGTGCCCACACCGCGATAGTGGCGATACAGCCGGGCGTTGAAGTTCTCAACAATGCGGGCGTAATCCTCAGCCCGTTCATCGGCCCGGTTGTCTAGATCGGTGCTATTGGAACCGGTGTGAATGAGATCGTCCCAGACGATGGCTCTGGTTCCACTTTTGGAATAGCTGTATGGCTCAGGGTTTGGATAGGTGATGTCTTTGGTGTAGTAAGGGTTTCCATCGGCTTCCGCGAGAAGCCGCCGGAAAATCACCCTTACCTTTTCAGGGATGACTGGCTTGAACGGTTCCCGCCAGTCTTCATCCCACAGAATGTCCGCCACGCGCATGGACTCTTCGGAGGCGGTGAACGCTGGATCATCTTCGCCCAGGCGGACGATGTCGAATGCCGCCGTGTAGGGGTTCATACGCAAGCTGCAGCCCAGGCGCCGGGCGACGGCCTGGAATGCGACGATGGCAGGTACTTGCCAGAAGTGCCAGCTTTCCGGGGTGCCATGCGGGGTAAAGGGCCAGCCGGGCCAACTGGTAAGCCCCATCGACCCCCAGAGTTCCTCGCCGAGTTCATCCCATGTGAAAGCGGTGCCGCCGTTTGTGGTTTCTTCGATGTAGTCCGTGGCTCCGGTGTGATCCGGAGCACGTTTGACGTTGTAGCTGGCCGCGTGGTAGCGCTGGTACATGTAATAGCGTTTGTCAACGATTTCGACGGCATAGACGCGGTTGGGGTCGTTGTGGTGGCCGGGGGTGATGCACCAGCACTTCACGGGGGAGATTTCGCTGCAGGTGATCCTGCGCAACTGGTCGGTGATCACCAGGTCGAAAGATTCGATGTCGTCGAACGTCAGCTCGTCAATCTGGGATTTCTTCAGGAGGATAACACCCCGGCCTGGCTCGGCGCCCAGTGGAAAGCTCATGCGATTGGCGTGGCCGTACCAGTCACGTGCGATCGTGAACGCGGTGTCCTTCCCCAGATAGCGTGCGATGGCTTTGGGGCACTGCACCGGTAAGCCGCCGAAGCTCATTCCCATTACGCGGCCCTCCGGTAGCGTGGGTTCGGCAGGATCAGCTTGCCGTTGTAACTGGGCCAGGGGACGTGCTCAGGGTCGGTAGGTGGCGTGCGGAACTCCAGCCACTGCTTGGCCTCACTGACACCCTTGTTGGCGGCCTGGCGAACGGTGAGCGGCCCCCATCCGCACCGGCAAGAAAAATCCCAAGGCGGACGAAAGGTCTGGAACACGGGATCATCAACACGAAAGACATTCGTGCCGTTCAAGCCGCATTTTGCCAGGGCCCGGTGCTCGGCTCTGACACGGTCGTCGCCAATAGGATCGATGGTGGCATAGGGGAAGGCATCAGCAACGAATGGTGATTCCACGACGGCCATTTTGCCGTCACTGTAGGCCTGGTGCAGGTTGGTACGGAATACATTCTCCGCGTGCGCTTCGCTCAGGAAAGAATTCTTCCCGACAGCCACCTTGAATTCATCCAGCGTCCAGCCTTCCTGCAGGGTGTTGTGGATGGCATCGCGGACGCGGGCGATAGCTCCCTCAGTCTCCAGGCCGGCGACGGTGAACGCCTGTTTGACTTCCTCGTCTTCCAGTTCGTCCCACTGCTCGCGCGTGACCAGGTGACGGTCTGCGAGATCCCGCAATGCCCACTCGTAGCTGGGCATGCGAATGTTGAATAGCTCGCCGCCATCATCGCTCAACACCAGGTCACTGGGTGGGATTGGTGGTGGTAAGCCAAGCCAGGGCCGCAAGAGCACCTGTTCCTGCGGCTCAAATTCTGCCAGCACCAGTTCTTTGTCTTCGGGTGGTAGATTGATCTGCTGAACCTGCAGAATCAGCTCTTCCTGTTCCTCGGGTGTCACATCGAACGGTAGTTCATCCCAGGCATCGACCATACCGTCTGCGATGGAGGCCAGGCGGGTGTAGGCATAGACTTCGGCCCAGGGCTTGGTGTAGGTGCGGATAATCTCATCCGCGGTGCGCTCACTGGGCGACGTGCGGAGCCGCCGGGCGAGATCATCGAGCATCCGGCGGCTGAGAGTGGTCAATACCTGGGTGGCTTGGTCGAGCATTTATTCAGCCACCGTATTCTGGTAGTGTTACAGTTTGACCGCTAAAGGAGTGCGTGCAATCTCCGCAGAATTCAATGTTGCCGTTCTTGATGAAGTAATGGCAGCAGAAGGGTTTTATTTCTCCCTTGTAGCCACGGTGAAAATGTTTCACTGATGGACTAATAGTTGGGTTTTCTAGGCTGCCGTTCCACTCCCAATGCATGGCGTGTTTCACTCCTACTTTCACAGGGATGGCATGGCTTCCACAGGCAGGGCACTTATACTCCAGGTAGCCATCTTGTCGCAGGATTGCTTTGCTCATCATCTACCTCTTACTGCAAGAGCGGACTGGTTTTGATTTTACGGTGGCCGTACTCGGTGCCCATGAGTTTAGGCCGCTGCGGCTGCTGTATCGTGGGCAGGCTGAATCGGCTGGTGGGCTGATTCATGTTGCCAACGGGACGCTGGCCACCTTGACCAGGCTGCTGTCCCTGGAGCGGGGTTCCCGGTTGCTCCATGCCGGGTTGCATACGGCTTTCGTTCAGCCCTTTCATCTTCAGGGCAAAGCTGGCATCGGGGCCGAAATGGAACTTGGCCAATGCCTCCCCGATCTGGGTGTACCAACTGAAGAGAATCTGGCGACCGATGCGCTCCTGGGTGCGCAGAAAGGTTTCCATGGTGATGTTGCGACCGGCCCAGCCGCCGGTGTCCACTGATTCCATGAGCTCGCGCGGGGTGCCGATGCCGTAACAGATGCGGCTTTCGTAGTGCTTGATCACAGATAACATACCGTCAGCGTTCAAAGTGGCGGTAGGCCATTTCACCTCCCAGAGTGGATTGCCTTTGTCGTCGCGTTCGCTGGGCATCAGCATCGACATGCCAGACAGCCAGTCGTCGACGATTTTGCGGGCGGCGTTGCGGGCGGGTGTGTAGTCCAGTTCGCCATTGGTGCGGCGAATCACGTTGCCACTGGTGGGAAATCTCACTTCAGGGCCAGGCACTCCGGTGCGGGTGATGGCAATATCCAGCATTTCTTCGGTGCCGCGCTGTTCAGCTAATCGCTTCCAGTCCTGATGGGCTGCATGGAACTGGCTCACGCCGTAAAAGCGATCATAGGCAACTTCGTGGCCGTGCCAGAACGCCTTGCCAGGCCAGCGGCCTGCACAGCGGAGCACCTTGGCTCCTTTTTCCGCCAGGTTGCGAACTCGTATGCCGGCATAGGCCTGTCCTGCCTTCACGGGGCGTGTGTCGGCTGGGTGGAACACTTTCAACCCTACCTGGGACAGCATCTCCCCTTCTTCGCGGTAGAGAATTTCGCAGCCCTGCCAGCCGTAACGGTAACTGAGCTGCACCTGGTGCAGGTCGTTTTCCCAGAAGCGTTCGATGGATTTCAAAGCCCAGTCTCCCACCTGGGAGCTGCTCGCCTTGATAACTTCAAATTCTGCTGACGCCAGGCCGCCTTCAAAGATACGCATGGCTTCAGCGCACACGGGGTGCTTCGCCATGCGGTCGATGTCGTTGTACAGGTGAATGTCGAGGGAACCATCGCTGTTGACGTTGGTATTCCGTCCACGGTAGTCCAGCGTGAGAGCCTCACACAGTTCCTGGCTGATCTGTTCCGGAGACTTATCCATGTCATTCCGCCTTGAGTCCTGCCCGCATGCGGGCGTCCATCAGTTGCACCATCCGATCTTCTGCCAGCTCCTCATCTCCGGTGGCCAGGATGGTGAGCCGCCGTAACTCTTCCGGACTGGTGATGACTTCCGTGGCCAGAGTCTTTTCCGCCCTTACCGAGTCAAGATTCAGGAGCAGGGCCGCACGCTGCCAGGGCTTCAGCTCGAAGGGGTTGATTCCTGGGAAGTTGAAGGCAATGCGGGCGGCCCACCGAGTTTTTTTCGGATAGCGTCCACACGGTCAAAGATGTAGTCCATGACCTTGACCACGACAGCCAGGCTGGGGGGCGTATCCAGATGCAGCAGGTCTTTCAGCCAGATTGCTATGGCTAAGTTTGCCTTATTCTGATCGTTGCCCGCTTCCTTGATGATGTCGCAGAGTTTGTTGTTGGCTTCAAAGGCGTCAAGCCTGACGGTATTCCCTGCCAGGCTGATCTCAAAGAAGCCCGGATCGTCCCCGATCTCCAGCCGTTCCATAGAGTGTTGCTCCCGTCTTGGAAGGCTACAGAATAATGGAAAAGGCTGGTTAGTCTGAAAAATGGCCGCTAAACTGGTGCCATCGGGAAGCCGGAGTAATTAACCGGCTCGCCTGTCCGTGGTGGGCGGCTTTACTCCCCACCTATCACGGGCGGGCATCACCCGTCAGGAGTAAAGCCGATGGTGCAAGTCTCACTGCCGCTATGGTTCGTTTCAGTTCATGATGGTAATAAGAATCCTTTAGATTTGCAGTTGACCAGACAGATTGTCACGCCGACCACACGAGTTGGGCATGGGATTTGTGCTCCCATGTTCTCTTCCGAGAGGGCTGCAAAGATGTTTGCTGGTAGAATTGGATGCAAACATTATGATCTTGTCGAGGTCAGAACATATGTACATCTACGCCAAGTCGCTTTGGAATTTCGGGGAATGGGTGCTACGCGGGTTAGCTTCGATCCCGAAGAACAAGGAGCCGAGAGCACAGACATTGAAGATGTCTTCGATGCCATCGAAGAATGCCTGTGAATCATGCGGGTTGCTACTCACCAAAGGGAAACTATGCAACATCAATGGGAAAGAGGTACTTTGTCTGCCGACTGAACGTGATGAAGGGCATCATAAGTGGGAGGTGGACTTGCATCGCCTCGAAAATATGCGGCAAGCACATCTTCAAAAAATGCTGGCATCCCAAACCCCCACCCGATAACATCGAATTATTCTGGGGGGTTGAATCCATGATCGAATTTGCGTGCTGGGGTTGCGGGAAGTCCCTGAAGGCCAAGCCGGAGCTGGCGGGAAGGAAGTGTAAATGTTCAAAATGCAGCCGTGATAACACCATCCCCAAAGCACCAGTGGTTGTTGATTACCAAGAACAGCCACCGCCAGTAGTGAGTCCACCTGTACCTGCCATCATTCAACAGCCGGAAAGAAAGATTACAGTTCCGCCTATTGGATCAGTCTTTTGCTTCAAATGTGGATCAATTATCTTTCAGGAAGCCGAGATATGCCCCCACTGCGGTGTTAGGCAACACAACGTCAAAAAGAAGAAGAATCCAAGCGGAATTCTCTTCTTCTTCCTGGTGGTATGCATTCTTGGAATGCTGTTTATTCACACCTTTGGCTTTGGCATTTTAGCAGCAATAGTCACTGTGTTTATGGTGATCGACATGACCTCTTAAACCTGTCCATGCCGTGAAACAGGCGGCCTGATTGGTGCTACTGGGCGAAGTTCGACGACGTACTTGAAACGCCATTCGGCATAGTAGATAGGCGTTCCCACGCCCAGGTTCGCCATAGTCTTAGTTCGGAAAAAGCAACCATCTGCAATTGTTGAGACTTCTTTCACCTGTAACCCGTTCCATGAAACAATCTTGGGGCGGGGAATCGGGAACCAGGCACGCATCGCTTCCCCTGCAATGTAGATGATCAACGTGGAAGGCGCTCTGTATTGCACCTGATCGGTAAGTTCTGCTGGTTTTTCATCGGGCACATAGCCTTCGGCATAGAGATCGCCGGGTGATTGTTCGTAAGGGTTGTAAGGCTCCTCGATCAAACTGCTGGTGACAATAGCGTGGCTGTCTTCGTAAATTTCTATTTCAGGGTTGTAATAAAACCAACTAGCATCTACGTCAGGCGATGGCTGCAGGTCAGTGATGTCGCCGAGTTCAATTCCGAGATCACCACCAGTAAAGTCTGCATCCTGTTGAGGTGGTGGTACTAAACTATTCAAGCATAGATCAACAATTATTTCATTGGCAGGATCAAGTTGAAGGTTTGCCAGGCCGCGTGGTCGCAATACCTCTGGGACGCTGGAAACCCACAACTGCCAGGCAGCCGGTCCTTCATAGGGATAGTGCCACAAGCCAGCCTTCAGGAATCCGTCTTTTAGAACTTCTTCAAGGCTGCACACCTGCACATATGTCACCTCGAAGCCAACAGTGTTCATACCATAGATTTCAGGTTCTGACATGCGCAAGCTAAGAATGAAGCTCTGGCTGTCTTGCTTTGGTTTTTGCTGTTCAATTACCTCATCAGCACTCCCACCAATAAATGCCAACTTGGCTACTTGCATTCGATGTGCAACAAGCTCGTAGAACGCTGCCCACGCTGCTTCTGGTTTGTAGCTTGGTGATAAAACGTAGTTTGCCGTGATAGTACCATACCATGAAGCAAAGCCAGATTTTTCCGAGAACAGTTCGTGAGAAGCTGTAGCGGCTGTGCACCCGACAGGAAGAGCCCGACTTCCCATCTGCTCATCGACCACTGTAAAGTCGGTGCGTTTTTTGTCAAAGCTGTGGTCGTAATCCCTGGCCAGCCGTTTAAACATTTCAGGAACGGCGGGGATTACATCATCCAGGAACTGGTCCGAAACAACTATGTCATGGTCATCATAAACCTTGGGGATCGCAATGTGTCCCATGTAGGTTCGGGATGAGTAGCCATGCTCATTGATGCCGATTCTGAGTTTGTAGTTGAATGTCATCAGTACGCCGTAAATGCTGAACGCCGCACAATTGCTCGGCACACACACTTCGACGGTCCAGGAGCATTGGGCCGCCCGGTTGCCCCCCAGCGGCTTAAAACTGAAATTAGTGGGGACAGGCCCGCCGTTCACATCGGTGAAGGTGCCGCCGTCGTTAATGCTCCAATCAGCTCCAAAACCTCTGTTCTGGTACACAAACGGCTGCCCCCGCTGCATAAGCACGGTGCGGATCGAAGCCATCGCGGAATCAATGTTGTTGCCGAGGTCAGCTACCACTTTCCATTGCAGTGTGACCCGGTGTCGAACGTAGAGCACTGTGCGGTTAGCTTCATCCATAACAGGATCGCACTCAAACCCAGTGGTTTCGACTGATGTTGGGAAAGTGTAGCTCCCGTACTCAGGCGGGTTCGGATCGGTGAGAAATGGCATAATTAACCCCCCGGCATGGCGGCGTTGTCCATGCCGCGAGCTTTTACCATTGGTATCTTCAACTGGCCTTGAGGGTTGGCCTGCCAGTTCACGCGCTGTGCTCGAAATTCAGGACGTAAAGGGATGTCACCAGCAGCAACACGGCCTGGAGCTTGCTTTCCTGCTGCAGCTTCCAACTGTTTAAATTCATCAACAGCCTTGTCGAACTTTCCCTTCAGTTCATCAATGGGGTTGCCTGGTAAACGTTTCTCAAGCCAATCAAGCAGTTTTCCTATTGCTAAGTCCACTTTAGACAAAACAAGGCCCATTTTTTCACTAAAGGTGCCGAACTTCATTTGTTCTCGCTGAACTGATCGCCTTTCTTTTTCTAAAGCAGAACGCTGGGCCCCCTGTTCCTTGGCTAGCTCAATCATGAAGCGAATATCTTTTGCATTTTCCTCTGCTTGGGCTTTTGCTAGTGTTCCTGAAAATGGTGTCAGCCGTTGCGTGACAGCGCGAAAATCAGCCGAATTTTGTTTGATTGCATTAGCAACCTGCCCGATAGCAGTACCTATTGCGTTCGTGACAGGATGTGCAGACATTGCGTTCTGCGCAAGGCCGACAGCGTTTCCCCGCATCGCGTTGGATGCCACATTCCCGGCATACTCTATCCCTTGACCTGTTCTTTTCTGTTGCTCCGCCTGTGCCTCCTCCCTCGCCACATCCTCCGGGCTCACCCCCCGTTTCGTCGCTTCAATCTGCAGCCTGGTCTGTTCCCTGATCCGCTCCATTTCCAAGTATCGTTGTGCCAGTACCACGGGATTTGTATCGTCGGCTTCGCGCTGCTTTCGGGCTTGTTCCTGGCGTTCTTTCTCGGCTGCAGCTTCCCGTTCACGGCGTTGGCGGAGTTCATCACGGGCTAACCAGTCTTCATCCCGTTCCTGGCGTTCCTCGTCGCGGAGCCGCTGCATGCGCTGCTTCTCGGCTTCCGCTTCCTGCTCTTTCTGCTGGCGGAGCTGGTCGCGGTAATACCAGTCTTCGTCACGGGCCTGCATCTCCTCAGCCCGGATGCGTTGCCGGTTTCTTTCCTCTTCCTGGCGTTCCTGTTGCTTGCGGATTTGTTCTTTGCGTGCTTCGTTCTCGGCTTCCCACTTGTCGAGCTTGGCCTGGTGGTCTTCTTCCTCGATCTTGCTGATGCCGACTCCACGCTTGATGGCACGATAGGCCATGTCGGACATTTCCGCCTGGCGTTCGCGTTCGATGCGTTGCCGGGCAGCGGCGAAAGCGGCGGTGGTTTCATCGACTTCCTGCTGGGAACGTTTGCCACGTGGCGTAGATTGTCCGCTGCCAGTCTGTTCGTCCTGGCCGTCGAGCACCAGACGGTAGACTAATTCATCAGCCATGAGATTCCGTTAGGCCTGAACGAAGTGCTTGTACCCTGTGGCGTCGTAAGGTAACAGCACGAACCGGATAGGCACCTTACGGAGCGTAGGCCCGTAGAGGAGCCGGATCGGGTTATTGGGTGCTGGCAGGGCATAGGTGGCCGTGATCGACGCCGGGGCGGACGCTGCCGTGGTGCCAGCAATCGCGGTAAGCACCAGAGGCTTGGCGTAGCTGTCACCCATCATCAACCCGGAAGTCAGAAAGACTCCCCAGGTGCCGTAAGGCCAGGCGGCGCCGATGGAGCCTGCCTTGTATTCCTTGCAGATGAGCTGGGCGAAGGCATCGCTGCCACGGCTCACGAAATCAATGGTGGCATCACCCCAGCCATCCGTCTGGTTGACGGCTTCCGCCAGGGGGATGAGTTCGACGGATGGATCGCTGGAGCCGTTGGATTCCAGGTAACCCAAAGCCACGCTGTTAAATGTCACCGAATAGCGCCCAGCTACCAGGGTGAGTCCTTGAGGTTGTGCCATGGGTTAATTATCCTTCAGGGGTGTCAGAAGGGGCCGGAGCCGGGGGGATCGTCGGCGGGCTCGGCTCCGGCCCTGGGGTGGAATCATCGTTATCGGTGACACTGGAAGGCATCACCAGGCCGCCACTCTGGTAAAACCGCCGCATTTCTTCTTTGGCCATCAGGTCCTTGTACTCTTTGGTGCGCTTGCAGGCGGGGTTGGTGACGGCCAGGACTTCAGTGGTGCAGCCTTCCAGAATGCCGTCGAACGTCTTTTTCTGGTGGTCGCCTGCACAGTAATAGCGGCCTTCGCGTCCGTGAATCGGGCCGTTGGGGTCTTTCACCAAAAGGTAGATTTTCGAGAGGGGGATCAGTTGTGTATTGCCACACAGTGGGCAGTGCACGGGGGTTTTTTGACTGGGCACCTTATCGGTCACGAAGTCGTGAGGTTGTCCGTTGTGGTTCGATGCGCAGCGTAACAGTAATTCCATGGCAGCCCGTCTCCCTCTCTGGCAACAGGGGACAGTATGACGGGAGGGGTCGATATTCCCAAAACTTGACGATAAAATGGGGGTGCCTAAGCTAGTGCGGGGTTTATGCAGAAACATCAGCGGCTGGTGCACCCTGTCGGTCTGCCAACTTTACTTCCCACGGGTCGGGTGCGGGTAAGGCTGCTGGCAGCTCGTCAGGACGTTGGGGCGGCTCTTTTCAATCCTGAAGATCACAACATCACACCTGAGCACCTGAGCCGTAAACCATTCACCACGCCAGAACGTTTTCTGGTTCTGGGCACGGTGGCCTGGGATGAAATCTATGGTGAGCTGACGTTTAACATAGTCGATGGCTGTTTGGCCAGAACTACGGAGGGGTGGCCTGTGATCCTGAAACTGTCCAAGACGGTGTTTTTCAACGTCACCAGCGGTACGGTGATGGAATTCGACGCCAGCCGCGAAGATGTGACGATACACCAGAACGGCTCCATCAAGGGACCGCCGGCCACGCGACTCTACCGGATGCTGGATGAACTCGTCATCCGTGATCGGCAAAAGTGGCGTCGGATGTTCCCGCCTGATCCTGATACGCGGGATAGTGAAAACAGAACCCTGTGCAATCGTTGCCAGGGTTCGTGCATTGTCAGAGTGGGGGATAGGGAAATAGAATGCCGCGACTGCGAAGGGTCTGGGATGAAGATCTAACTCACCTCTCCAATCCCCTGAGCAAACAACGTCTCCTGAATGCGACGCGCCCCGGTAAAGCGAATAACTTTGATCCAGCCGCAATCGGTGTGACCTGCATCGATGTGACCATGGAACCAGGCTGGCCCCACTTCTTTGGCAATGTCCGTTCCTGCGTATCGCAGCGGTTCGACGAATCCCTGTTTGGCGTAGCCTTCGGCTGGTACTTCCAGCTCGTCCAGGGCGTTGGCTGCATTGATCACCCGATGGTCGTAGGTATCGCGGTGGATCAGTGCCGCGATCTGGTCGCACCGTGATTCCAGGCTGGGGAATGGCCCGTAGAGTTCTTTCTGCACGTGCCGGTCCCAGGGTGTGCCTCGCAGCCGAATGGTGACGGTGACATTGACGGAAAATATCTCGTTGAATGCGGCATAGTCAACTTCTCCGCCTATGCTGCTGCCTTCGTGGACGGTGACAAAGCAGGGCCCGCAATTCGGCGGCGGTTGACCGTTGGGTGGTCCCAGCTCGCACTGGTTGATGGGATAAGCCAGGCCGGTAGGCTTCTCAGCTCGAATGAAATTGCGGACGGCTAACAGCAGGGCGTGCATACTCATGGCTAATTCCGTGGCTCGGGTCGAAACAAGATTTTATCCAGCAGGTTGGTTTCACCGGAAATATCCAGCACCACCACCTTTTCCGCGTTTTCTCTGGCGGGGCACGTCTCAACGTAGACGTGCTGTTCCTCTTTATTCCAGTGGTTGTGAGCACGGGTGAAGTGGCACTTGATTTGCGGTTGCTGACGGTTGCCCACCACGAACCACTGCTGGATGCCCTGATCAATCCAGACGTGTTCAAGGCTTATCTGGGTACCGTTGACGACGGCTACCAGTGCTCGGGAGTTTTCTGCAGTGAGCTTTTCCCGCACGCTGACCTGGTTGGAGCTGTTCAGGGTGATGATGGCGTTATCTGCTTTACCCAATCCACTGGCATCCAGATTGTTAAACGTCCAATTGGCAGATTGATTTCCTTCGATCACCACCGGGTGATAGGCGGCCATCTGGAGATCGGTGAAGACTGGCTCGCTGCAGGAATGGTCACCGCGAACCGTGGTATTGCGTGAATCTGCCAGGCACCCGACGCCGTAGGCTTCCTGAACGTGGCCGCTGTTTGGGTTGTACAGATCGATGCGGATGCGTTCGCCGCGAAAGTGCATGGCACCATCGCCCACGGTGTCGATGAAATCAATACCAGCGCAGGCTGTTGCCGATCGCATCCAGCACCCCACCAGGCGGGTACGCTGGTTGCCTTCCAGCCAGATCGGGCCGTTGTGCAGGGCTTTCAATATCCACTGCGCCCCATTGCGGGCACTGATCGTGCGGTAAAAGTTGTTCTGGTTGTAAGGCACGACGATGGGGGACGTGGCTATCTGGTGGTCGGTGACCTCGATGTGCCCGAAAAGTTCTCCCTGGCTGGCCTCGATGTCGAGCTGAAGCTGGCAGAGTTCGGAGCGGCCACCGCCTGTAGGCTCTTGACCGTCACTATCGTCACCCTGAATCGTGAAGCTATTGCAGCTCAGCGGCCACAGGGGAGAGAGGTTAGGGGCGAGAAGCCGTTTCCACGGCTTGGTGCTCGATTCCTGTACGTACAAATATCGCCCGTGGTACCCGTTACGTGGTGGATTGTTGCAGGCAATCCTTACCTCGAGCCGCTCATCCTGGGCGGCTGGTTCGATGTCGATCACCGGGCTGCATTCGGTTTCACCCTCGTCACAAGCCCATGACCACTTGGCACGAAAGCCGTGCTTCGGTGGATACATGACCTTCACCTGCAGGGGAAGTGCCGGGGCCGGGATCTTGCTGCCCTTGAGCCAGTAGCTGTTTGCCCACGTGGGCCACTCGTCAGCCAGCCAGACCAGGTGCCCGCGATGCTGGTAGCTACTCCAGCCGGTGAATGGCAGGTAGGGCGTGGCGACGTTCTTTTGTGTCTGGCAGTATTGCTGGCCGCCCATGATCTTCCAGGAGCGGCTGCCCTTGGCTTTCCACCACACGCAAAAGCAAACGGCTGGGTGAAAGCGTTCGGTGAAGATGGGGCGGACGATAGCCCACCAGTGACGGTCGAACGTGAAAGACACCGGGGGCGACATGGCTGAATGCCGGTTGTCCTTATCGACGTAGGTATAGGCAATCTCGTAAGTGCCCAGGGGAGCGGGTGCGATCGTGCCACTGCCGACGGTGGCCAGGGTGGGGGCAACGGTGGGGCCGGGGAGCTGAATCATTTAATCACTTCAAGGGGGAACTGACCTGTTCGCAGCTCTGGGTCGGCATTCCCGTCGTCGCAGTAGATTTCAGCGGTGTAGATGCCTGTGGCGGGGAATACGCCCGCGGTGCCGTCGAGCATCAGAGAGGTGGAATCGCCTGGGACTGCCTCGAGCGCGTATTCTTCCAGGTCACCCTCGTCGCCGTCGGGTGGAATGAGTGTCAGGTAGATCGCGTTAAAATCGGCGATTTCGATGCCAGCCGCAGCCCATCGGCTCAGTATACCTTCAAACGTTAGTCGCAGATCGTTCTGTTTCCAGACAATGGGTCCGCCTTCAATGCTAAGCTGCATGGGTTCTCACTCTCCCAGGGACAACCCATTTATAACTATTTCGGGCCGTAACTCTAAACCGCCGATGGTGATGCGTGGCGTGAGAGACAGGCCTTGAACGGTGACCACTGGCGTCAGGGACAGGCCACGGATGATGATGGGAAGGTTGACTTGAATCTGAAAGGATACATTAGGGGCGTAGGTGGTTATCACCAGGTTGGCGGTAGCTGGTGTGATGGTCTTGGGGTTACTGATCGCTGGTGCATAGCCCGTTGTGACCAGGTTGGCGGTGCCAGGTGTCACTGTTCTGGGTGTCTGAACCGTGGGGGGATAAGTTGTGATGGTGAAGTTGGCGGTGCCAGGTGTTACTGTGCGCGGTGTCTGCACGGTGGGCGGCATACCCGTAATCACCAGCGCCAGGGTGCTCGGCGTGACGGTGCGGGGCGTCTGTATCGTTGGGGCATAGGGAGTTATCACCAGGCTGGCGGTGGAGGGGGTCACCGTCAGCGACGACTGCACAGTCGGGGCGTATGGCGTCAGGGTCAGCGTGGCGGTTGTCGGGGTGACTGTTCTCGGAGTTTGAACGGTGGGAGCGTTGGGGGTGAGCGTGAGCGTTGCCGTCGTGGGCGTGACGGTTCGCGGGGTCTGGATCGTCGGAGCGAGGAAACTGAGCGTGAGGGATGCGGTTGTGGGGGTGACAGGCGAACCACCACTCGGCTTGCTCGGAATCCATAGCCGCCTTCGCCGGAAAGTGTAGCGGCGTCTAGCGACTATGTGCGGCATTATTCTTCCTCAACCCAGAGTGTTCCGCAGAAGGTTACATCGTCTGCCACTGTCGAAATCAATCGGACTACCAACGCTGCCGCTTGCCGTGCTGTTGGTGCAAAATCCTTATCTGGATACCAGACTTCAAACGGGCTTTGCCTCAGGTTCCATGCCATTGATTCAATGACAGTTGATGTGGTACTGGACGATGATACCGTCGCACCATTTATCTCTGCCGCGAAACCCGCCGCCACATTAACGCCTGCATCAACAGGTACAGGAGTGACTGACGAGCCGTTAGAACTGGTAACTGTTGCGGCGTGATGGATAATCTGAACCTCAACCGATTCCTCAGCAGCGTCCCCCACTTCAGAAGTCTGGCCTAGCCGAATGCCCCGAATGCGAACGGGCTTATCGTCTGCCGGTGTGATTTCCCACAAGTCGGCATTGCCGCCTGCGTTCGTCACGGTTCCCGCCACAAATGGCACAGTGTAAATTCTTCCCATTATCGAGGTCTCCAGAAATATGTTCGGCGTTGGAATGGTGGAGGAGCCTTGCCAGGCAATTCCTCAGCCCCGTAAGTGATGTAAGTCGCCGGAGCGTTTTGAATCGTGTACTCAGTGGTCAACCAGTTAGAGTCACGCCGCAAGGTACAGATGCGAAATTCTTCCAGCCTACCGACGAAATAGTTGGTTCGTTCGGCACCAAACGAAAGCGTTGATGTCGCAGCACCTGCGTCAAGACCGGCTGACATGGCGTAGGTAGTGCTTCCAGCCGTGCCATTTTTGAAGCCCGTCAATGCGTTACTGCCATCAAAACTGAAAGCCCAATAGTTCCAGGTGTTTGTGCTACCTGTGAGGTTGAACGAGCCGCCTATCTGCGTATCAGTCTGACGAACCACGAACCCTTGAAACGCTGTGCCATTAAATCGCATCAGGTATTTGGCGGTGGTAGTGGTTCCATCCCAATTGCCGCTCATACCGTAGTTGGTAGCCGCAGTCAGCGTTGTAGGGTAAGCCCAGCATGAAACGGTGATAGCCGAGAAACTGGAGATATTCACACCGCTGGCCATCGTTACCGCAGCCGCACTTGGCACTATAGCTTTGTGAATCTTACCATCAATCTGTGATGGATTAAGCGTGCCTACGCTTGGCTCGGTCAGCGTCGGCGTGAAGCTGCCACCAGTACCCGCTACATGGTCAAGTCTCAGCGAATTGGTTCGCAATGACCGGCCATGAATCACCAGCGTGTAATCAGAGAAACAGTTGACAGCATCTTCACCATCACTCGCTGCGCTGTTCCCGTAGTACATGTATATTTCAGTATCGGTACTGTTGGTAATCGTGGGGACTTTCACCCACGCAACTAGCTTCCCCTGCCCAGGTGTGCTAGGGTATGTTCGCAGGCAGGTGTTGTAGTCCGTGAAACTGGTGTACGTCCCGCACCACCAAGCTAACTTGTAATCCGTATCGCCGCTACGAACGTATCGAGGTCGAGCGTTGACCACGCCGGAGGGTGAGCCCGTTGTTATTTCTGTACTGGCAGACCAACTCGCCCCACTGTCAGCAGTCGTATACAGACGAATATCCCAGCCGCCGCTACTGTTCTTGCGGCTTACCGCACATTCATTAACGTTGGACGGATTGATAGCGATACCACCACTGTATTCAGCTTCTCCGGAGTACAGGTAATGCGGAACTGAAGTTCCACCGTCGGCAACGCTAATTGACGTTACTGATTGCCACGAAGAACCATTCCACCGCGATTGCCGATAAGTATGCGTATCTCTCGTCGTGCTAGTCGTGGTATAGGTCGTAAAGGCTGCAACAGGATAGCCACTGCCATCAATTGCAATGTCGTTACCCCATGCCCTTGTGCTTGAACCATCCCAGACCTGCGTTGCCGCAGATGGAGCGAAAGCGGGAGTCAGTGTTGAGCCAGCAGAGTTGTAGTATGTAACTGTGCCGCCAGTGGACGAATGGTAAAAGTGATAAAGGCTATTGGCTACTTCGTTCGGCTGACCTGTGGAGATTAGAAAGTCAATTCGCGTCGTACCATTCTGAACGGCATGGAAATACGGCCTCTCAGTTGAGTTGTCAACAATCTCAGTTCGGCTTCCCCATGTAGCCCCATCATCAGTAGATACAAGCCTGAAAAGTGAACGATTCGTGGAGGCATCGCCACTCTTCGCTTCCATGTAGTACAGGTAAATCCTGTCGCCATCACCCGACAACTGGAAGATAGCCGGATAATTGTAGCCGGTTGCCCCCGACGCCGCATTGACTCGACTCGCCCATGATGCTGCACTGCCCGCACTGGACGATGTTCGTGAATAAAGCGTTGTACCGTTGTGCAGACAGTAGCTCACCAACAGTTTGCCGCTGGCCAGAATCTTAATGCACGGCTGGCTATGGTCATCACTATTAACAGCGTAATCAATGTAGTAAGGTGTTGCTGTGCCGGTTGCATGGTCGTATTCGACCACCCCTACATCACCAGCCGCATTAACAAAAGTTGTCCATGTCTTATCGTAAGTGGAACTGTACTCGGCAACATGGCCACCAAACCAAGTCCATATGCCGTTTTCATGTAAATGCGGGTTAAATTCTACGCGGTCATAATCTAACTCAGTCGTGCCGTCACTGCTGGTAAATCGCAAGTCTCTGCCATCCCATACCGTCTTATCTCTCAGGCTGGTGTCGCCTGAGATAAGAATGGGAATCGGCATGTTGGAATGCGAGCTACCCGTCACCGCTGCGTTATCGAGCGTGATTTTCTTACGATACAGCCAGCTTGAGTTGAACCAACCCACTACTTAACCTCAAAGACTTTAAGAAACGCATCCGTGTGGTCTATTGTCGATTCCAGCAGGTAGAGCAGTTTGCCATCAGGAGACAACTCTTGCCCGCGAACCGTGCCGCCCTGCCATTGCTTCCAACCCTTGTGTTCATGGGTCACAGGGTCGTAGCGATGCAGGTAAGTGATAGTGCTTGCTGCGAAAGTCGAGTTCTGCCTTGCATAGTTCAGGTCGCCCACGCCGGTCTGCACCCAGAAATACACTCCGGATGAGTGACGGAACCCGCCGCCCCAGATGCGGTCACATGCCCATCGGCCAAACAAGCCGGTCGTGTCAGTAATGGGAAACGGAGCTTTCACGCCGTTGGCATCGCGGGGAGTGAGGCATACCCACGAATCTTTCCCATCGAACGGCCAGTAGTTTGGTTCGCGGGGAGTTTTCTTTTCCCAGACGTTGTCTTGCGTGTTGTGGATTAAAACTGTCCCATCCTGCTTCGCAAGATTCGGCCCGTAGCCCCAGCCTTGGCCACTTTCATACCCGCCGCCGCCGAGTTCCAAAGAGGCCAGTCCTTTGACGAATCCGGCAAACTTCTGACGCTGAACAGGAAATACTTTCGTCTCACCATCGCTGGCATACCAAGTGGTTACTGCTGGCTGCTCTTCCGGCTTGGTTGCGTAGCCATGCCTTGGGCTGCACCACAACTTGCCATCAAAGAACGCCAACCCGTAGCCATAGCCAACGAATACACCTGCAGAGTTCTTCCACCAGCCAGGCAGGATTTGGCTTGTCAACACCCTTGGCCATTGAAGCGGGTCGCTACCAACGCCCTGAGTAGGCAACTGATACTCATTGACCTCGTGTCGCTGCCCATGCCCTACCATGTAGAGTTTGCGTGCCGCATGGTCGATTGCAATTGCACCACGGGCATAATCGCCGTCAATTCGCCAGCCGCCTTTGAGTTCAAGCGTGAGTTCGGTAGCAGGTGGAGGGGGAGGAGGTGGCGGGGGTGGAGGGGGAGGTGGAGGCGGGGGAGGAGCAGGTGTTTCCAACGCTGCCACCCTTGCCGCCAGTTGTGCAATCGACGCTTCAATCGCATCGAGGCGATTCTTGTGCAATATGATGCTAGCTTCCAGTGCCGCGACTTTCAACTTCTCAGCATTTAGTTCAGCCTGCAATGCCTGGCTGACTGCCTTCTGCGCCGCCATGTCCGTTTCAAGCGTGGCAACTTTTGCTTTCTGTGCCATCAGTTCAGCAGCAAGGTTATCGGCCTTCTGCTTGTTGGCGGCGATGTCGGCCTGCATCGACTCCAGAACCCCCTGTGAGAACACGGGGGCAGCGAGCACTAGAACCAGCAGTAATACACTCAGACGTTTCATGGTCAGTCCTTTTTGGGGAAGTTGTCCAGGTCGGCCTGCAGCGTTGCGGGGTTGCAGCCGCCCTGGATGAAGCGGGATTCGAGAGCGGCCCGCAGTTTGTCGTCAACCTTGAAGCCCCGTTTGTCGAGTTCAGCGGCGACAGTCACGCGGGCAAACTCTTCGCGCACAGCACCGAGGAAAGCGTGCAAGAGTGCATCTTCGAAGCTGACGCTGAGGCCGTAGGCTTTCAGATCGGTGATAACACCGTCCCAGTCGGGCGGATTGCCATAGGGGCCGCGATCCTCAACAGGGATCACCTTTTTCAAGAGTACGCGGGCCTGCACCGTGTGCTTGCCGCCTTCGCATTCGACCTCATAGCCTTGCTCTTTGAGCATTTCCGCGGCTTTGGTGGCGTTCTCTTTGCACACCTTGATGATCTTGGAGAACGGGCCAGCCTCAGCCTGGGCCAGTTTCATCATCTGTTCCTTGTTCGCAGTTCGCATAATCCCCTCGTTGAATTAAGCCAGTGTAAAGACGCCGGAAGCGTGAATGGCCACGGTGAGCGGGTTGCCATTGGGTGCCGTCACGTCGGCGGGCGTGTTGTCCAGCAGGCAATAGCATAACACCTTGCCGCTCACTTCGTAGATCACAGCGAACCGTGCCACGATGTCACCGCCTGATGCATTCCATACTGGATCAGATGACAGATCTACCGTAACCGTGGTGGTGCCTGCTAGTGTCGGTGATACTGCAGCGCCGCCTGTGGTGTAGCCGTTGGCATTGGCGTGCTCGTTGGTCAGACCAGCGTAAGTGGTAGAGCCTGCACCAAGATTGGACGTAGACAAAAACAACGCCATCTTGAACGTGTCGGAATCAATGTCAAAATCACCATTTAGAAGGCTGGTGCGGCCAGTATTAGTGAACGTCCATGCTCCTGCTGCCATGTGCCACTCCTAAGCAAGCAGCCTGGGCAGAGCCTGGCTGAAGAAACTGCTGGTGATGTCGTCGAGTACTTCCCGCCAGGCCTGGGGAAAAGGCCTGGAGCCATCCCACAAAGGCCGCTTGGCGTGGAAGTGCGGGGCGTAACTGACCTTGATCGCTACCAGAACTGCCCCGGGCTCCTGGCGGACTTCGCAATCCGGGGCGGAACCGGTGGTGAGCGCTGCAGCCATGCCGTTCAGCATCCGTCCGGAGCTGCGACCGATCTCGACCTGGGTGTTGCCGTAGGTGTCGAGAATGGTCTGGCCTCCAGCGGCTTTGACTACCTGCCAGGCATAGGCGGCGGCGTGGCCAGAAGGGTCCGCTTCGCCGGCGTTCTGGAATTGGTGGAACTGTCGAGCATAGACTCGCCGCCAGAGGGCGTCCTGGTCCTTGGACAAGAGAGGCCGTCCCGGCCTCCCCTCGGCGGCGGCCTGCTTCCGCTTTTCGTTGAGCCCCGGGTGGGGGCGGCTGTAAGCGATGGTTTCTTTTTTGAGCGGTGCCCATTGGATGCCAGCTTCGTCGGTCCCACCTTTGGCTTTCGTCAGATAGGCCTGGTAGAACACGGACAGCAGCCCGGTACCCAGTCTGAGCTTGAACCCTTGAAGCATGCCCGTCGGGTCGCTGGTACCGCGCAGTGCCAGAACCAGCAGGCTGAGTGCCTGTCTGATTTGATCCGGGGTTTTGCGGGTGTGCAGCGTGTTCATGCTAGTACGGGTAGAATTCCGCTCCTCGGTCGATGCGTTGGGGGTGATCGGGCGTCGTGTCATCGCTTTCGGGGCGGATGACACGCTGTTTGCCGTATCGGTAATTGCGATCAATGCGAATATTGGTGTGGCTTGGCAGGCTGGACACCCTGGGGGCGGCGTCGGGCAGCTCGGCTTCGCCGTCGCGGATTTCCTTCATGAGGGCTTCCGCCTCGGCACATTCAGCCGCCAGGCCAGCGGGGACCGGGTTGCCTCGTCTCCCCATAAGCCAGCAGCAGGCCTTCACCACTGCCCATTCGCAGGCGATGGGGGATAAAGCCAGCTCCTCGGCGGTGTACTTGCTGAGCAAATACAGGTTGACGCGGTTGGTGCCGTGGTAGCGGGCCTGGTTGATTCGTGGTGCGGAGTTGGTGTCCTCGATGCCGTCTGCATTTTCATCCAGTGCACCCTGCACACTGTACGCGGAGAGCTTGGCTTCCATGTCGGAGCGTGCACAGTACAGGATGGTGGGGACAGCAGCGGCCATGAGTTCCTTTCACAACAAGAGCCGGAGCCATCACTGGTTCCGGCTCTCTCGTCATTGCCCATGAGCTGGGCAGCTTTTAGTAGACGACTGTGCCCCAGGCTGATGCGTTGGGCACCAGGTTCATCGGGATACAGTTCATGAGGTAGTAGAGCTTCACGCCGGATGGGTCGCTCTTGTGTTCCCACCAGGTGCTGAAGGCATCCTTGAACATCGGGGGCTGGCCAGGCTGCTCAGCGATCTGCTCGCTGTAGTAGCCCAGTTTGAACACGTCGTTGGTATCGGTGCAGAAGAATGCGTTGGCGTCCGGAATCTTCTGAACGGCGGTACCAGCCACGGTGATCCATTCGTCGTTGATGATGAACTCAACGCCAGGCAGAGTTTTCAAGGTGGCCTTGGCGGTAGCTCGGCGGATGCCATCGGCCATCTTTTCTTCGTTGACCTCGTACGAGTTGTACGGGCTGGTGGCGGTACCAGCAGCGGTTCGCACTTCGGTGTTGTTGATGATGTTCATCCAGCCTTTGCTGTTGACCATCACCTTGCGAAGTGGTCGCCCACACAGTTTGACGAAGGCCGCACTGATGGCATGTAGATCAGCCAGGATTGGGGCCGCCAGATTGTCCCAACTGGTGGCTACGATGTCGCCGCTACCGAGCATGTCCAGCTTGAGCTTGTTACCGGCTGGCATCTGGAAATTGATGCGGATGGGGTTCGTGCCAGCGGTGAAGCTCAGCTTGTAGGCATCCGGAGCCCCGGTGGGTTCCAGGTACAGGCTGTCACGCATCATGCCCAGAGTCATGATTTCCAGGCTATTGAGCGTTCGTAAGCCCAGGGTGTTTGCCTGGTTGCTCACGTAAGTGGCTCCGCCTTTGTCGAGAACATTGGCGGCCTGGCCGATGGAACGCCGCTGGTTCATTTCGTCGTACTTGAACAGCATGGCGGGATGGAAGCGGGCAACGCGGTAAGCCACCTGGCCGACAACTTGCGGTGCCACCAGTTCAGCGGGTGCACCTGGTCCCACCACATTCACGCCGTCCTGGGGACGGTCGAAGATGTCATAGAGGCCAGCTCGCGCCGGCAGCTCCACGCTGTTAGGTGTGGACAGGTTGGAATCCCGCGTGCCATCTTCGTCGTTGTTCACGACGTATTTGGGGGTCAGCCCCAGTTCCTCGGTGCAGGTGAGGTACTGGACGCGGTTGCGGCTGATCTTCCCCAGCACCACACTGGGCCGCAGGATGTCGTCGATAGTTACAGTCGTTGGCATGGGTCGATCCTTCGGGGAAAATCAGTCGTTCCAGGTTAAATGAAACCAGCTCAACCCAGTGGATTAGGCTGGGGTTACAGTGTTTGGACCATGAGCGATGGCAATCCACGCTGTGCCAGCGTTGTTGGCGATCACCTCGACACAGGCTCCGACCTTATTGCCGGCTGTGGAGAAGGTGAGCGTGGTGGCTGCAATATCGTTGAAGCCGATAATGGTGTCGGCAGCGCCAGTGATGACCATGTTCTGGTTCACCGCGTTGAAGAATTTGAACCGCAATCCCACGGCCAGGGTGGGGAGGGTGAAGTTGACAGCACCACCTGCACCTTCCGTGGTGAACAGCGTGTTATTGTCTGCCGCCGTCACGGTGTAGTCAGCGGTCTTGGCGACCACCTTGGTGAACGGCACGGTGTAGCTGACCAGGTCGTCATCCAGCATGAAGCGGGGGAACATGTGCCGACGCAGGTAAGCCGTCAGGCTGACCAACTGAGCTGCACGGAGCGGGCCGGAGAAGATGACCGGGACAAATTTGCTTTCTGCTGAACCACTGCCGGGATTCAGCATGTTCACGTCCTGGGCCAGCACTGCAACAGGGAACTGGCTGCCATCTGTAGCGCTGGGCAGACATGCTATGTGGAGGTTGCTGGCGGTAATCTTGCCGAGCACCAGACCCTTGCGGAGGGTGGTGGTAGGCGTGTTGCCCGCGTCCACGCAGGCAGAACTCAGGGTGACGCGGCCAAAGATCCATGGCCAGTTGCCGGTTCCGCCCCAGCCAAGCTCTTTTTCGGCGGTCTGGAAGATGTCAGTTCCGCCTGTCGGAAGTCCCTGTGCGAAATCGTGCATGGCTAATCATCCTTCAATGGTCTGGGGTGGCTGAATCCTGCAGGATGGGGCTTAGTCGATGCCCCATTCCTTTCTTTGTTTTTCCACAGCTTCGTCGCGGGCTTTCTTGGCCTCGGCGGCGGCGGTTGTCGGATTGGGCACGTCCGTCAGTTCGGTATCCGTGGCCAGTTCGTGTGGCTTGGGCAGGTTGCGTTCCGCGAACGTGAGCAACCGGTGCAGGTGAGTGTCAATCACCTTGCCATCGTCGGGGTTGACGGAAAGTTCCAGCTTGGGCACCTGGCCCAAAAAGTCCTTGTAATCGTCATCACTCAGGCCCCGTTTCTTCAGGGCTTCGATGCGGGCCTTGAGGCCTTCGCGGGTGCTGGCGTCCAGGTTGCGGGCAGCCTGGCCGGCCCAGCCTTTTTCCTTGATGGCCGTGCTGAGCATCATGCCGGATGCGGTGCCGTTGGCGGGGTTGGGTGCGTCCACAAGCTCATCCTCCTGGGCGGGCCCGGCAATCACGCACGCAGCTGCATGCAGGAGTTCCAGGGCTTCTTCTGCTGAGCCGGGCACCTTATCGGGCAACCCAATTTTCAGCTTCTCGCCAATTTCCTTGAATAGCTCCGACACGGGCTTACTGGTGGACGGCTTTTCTTTTTCCTTCTCCGTGGCCTCCGGTGTGTCGGTGGCTTCCGGTTCGGTTTGTTTTTTTTCGTCGTCCATATCAGTGCCCAAGTGTTTTGGCTTGCGGGGTTCAGTAGAACCATTCGCGTCGATAGCACCAAACCAGGTGGATGTACTGAGCAGCACGGGCTGAGCTGCAGGCTGAAAACCTTCCTGCCCCATGGCGACGGGCAGGGGGCATAAGGCGACGTGGATCAGAGCATCCTTGTGCAGTTCGCCCTGGCCGTCAGTCCAGTCAAAAAACCCTGCGGACACTTCACTGATCGCGGCTTCTTTTTTCTGGCCATCCACTTCCACGTCGTGAATCAGGTTGCCGTTTTCCACACGCTTAACAGCCGGAATCTCGGCTTCCATGTACACCTTGTCCTCGACACGTACGAGATCAAGGAGATCTCCGGCCTTGTATTTACTCTGGTGAAAACGCTGCTCATCCTGGCGGGCATGGGGATCGAGAGGCAGTGCCTGCGAGTTATGGCCCCAGGCCACGGGCACCTTGACGCCTTTTTCCTTGAGCTGGCGAAACTGTGCAATGCGCTGGTCGATGAATTCCGGCGTGGCATTCAGCACGCCGTTTTTGGTGTGGTGCTTGCCGATTCGCAGTAATTCTTTGCGGACTCGCATGGGCGACACTCGCTGGCTTTGGTTTCATCCGTGGCAATCACGATAATTGAGCCGCTGGTATCACTCCAAAACGAGGCGGGGAAATGGCACTGAATTACACCAATCTGTTCACCGACATCGGGGCCATCATCGCTGAAATTAACAGCTATCAGACCATGGCCGGAACCACACTCCCTGGTGATCGTGACACTCTCGAGGCAGACTTGGCGGGGTTTCTGGTGTGCACCAGCCGCTTGAAGCCGCTCTACGATGCCATGCAGAAACACTTCATCAGCCTGAGACAAGGGCTGGCCCAGATCGCCACGCTGCGGCTGCAGGACAAGGAAACGGTGCTCGACGAGCTGAGCTTGATCAGTAACGACACGACGGGCCTGCTGCGTGCCCTGTATCGCCAGATGGGCTTGGATTCTGAATCCGTGGATAGATCCACTGTCACTCTTGGCAGTGCCACCTATGCCGGCGCCAACAATGGCAACGGCAAAGTGTTTACTTCCAAGGTGCTCGATGGCTACAGCTCACCGGGCAATGGAATGCCGGCTTGCCAGCATTACAACGGCGCCGACAGCGAACTGTGCGTGCCCTCGGAAACCATCACCATGGTCTGCACGGCTGACAGCGAAATGGATGGTCGGCAGGAAGGTTCGGAATCATGGACGATCCAGGGCGGGCCATCTTTCCCCAAACTCGGCTGGCAGGATGAAGGCAGCGGAAGTGGCACGTTCTCAACGTTCAACAACCAGGGCAGCCTGGTGAATAATAAAGATTTTGAAACCTGGAGCACCAATACGCCGACAGGTTGGACCTTGACCACGGGAGCGGCTGGGGTGACGAAAGAGTCCACCACTATTTTCCGTGGCACCTATGCCCTGAAGTTCGCCGGCAATGCGTCGCTATTACTCGATTTGAACCAGGCTGTCAGCCCGTCGCGTCTGAAGGCCCGGCAACGTTACATGCTCTCTCTGGCGGTGAAAGCCAGTGGTGTGCCGGCGGCGGGCAACCTGGTGGTGAAATTTACTGGCACCGGCTACACGGCTGCCAGTTCGGAAAAGATAGATATAGCTGCAGGATCGATGCCCACCAGTTGGACGCTATACAACTGCTTTATCAACCTGCCGTCGGTGCTTCCGTCCGACTGGAAGCTGTCGATTACTGTCACCGGGCCCCTGAGCAACGGAACCAACCTGTTCCTGGACAGCATCTGTTTCGCTCCCGTCCGCTGGCACGGCGGGTTCAACTTTGGGCTGGTGTCTGGTAGCAGCCCCTGGCTCCGGGGTGACCGGATCACCTTCACCGTTGCTAATGACGCCGCTGGCACCTTCCAGGAGTTTTTCCGCCGGTGGTTCGGGTTTCAGCTCGTCAGTGCTGGGGGTGGCGGGGAGACGATCGACGATGCCCTGGCCGCTTAACTCTGGTGGCCAGGCCACGGTGAAGTCCTTCCCGTTTGCTGGGTCAATTCCCACATAGAGCTTTCTGGGTGTCTGGAGTTCTTTCCACAACTCCACCTCTTCCGGACTGGCGAACCGCTCGATGCCCTTCTGCTTCCCGCTGGTGTAGATCACCCACCACTGGTGGTATTTGCCTCGCGCTTCCAGCTTGAATTCCAGCATGATTTACCCCGTGGTGGCCATGATTGAGCCGAATTGCTCGCTTAAATCCAGAACATTGTAAGCCAGGGTGTCCACCTGGTCTGTGTAGACATCCAGTGTATCGTCGCCGGTGAACATTTCCAATTCCGAGAACCAGCCCTCCAGCCAGGGTGGGCCGGGATCTCGCGGGACAAAGATCTCTGCCTGGCTTGCTTTGGTGATCGATGGGGTGGCACGTGTCAGCTTGGATTTCCCCTTCGGCTCGACTTCCTTGATCACGCACATGTTGGGATACTTCGTGCGGTCGCGGGCTTCGTTCACCAGGGCCATCTGGAAGCCGTTCGACTCGAAACCGGCGTACATCGGATTCCATCGCTGGGACAACTGGTAAAGCCGGGGGATAATCCCTTCGACGGGCAGCTTTTCCAGCACCACGTCCAGGATAAACAGGCGGCTTTTGGAGTCCTGGGCTGTGACCAGGAAACAGGTGTTTTTCGACTGTTTCTTGGCACGGTTCGCGGGGTCCACCCAGATCGTGATCGTCAACCCAGCCTTGTAAACCAGGTTGTCAGCTCCGAAGTATCCTTCGCCGGCGATCAGCGCGTCCCCAATGTCGTTGTACCGTGGGAACCAGTCGCGGTTGTAGCGGCCCTGGCCGTGTACCGTCATATCCCCTTCTTCGAGCTGCATACGGGTGACCGGGTCCAGCTCAGCCAGGGAGAGCTTGTAATCTGCGATGTCACCGTGGGGGTTGTCCTGCATGCGCGCGGGGATGAACGCCCGGCCCTGGTTCCACCACACCTGCGAGAAATAGCGGTTGCGGTCTTTACGCTGGCACTCCAGGGCCTCGGCACTGCAGTATCGATACTTCACCCAGGCACCGAGCTGGTCCACTGGTGGATTGAACGCAATGCGAATGCGGCTGGGGATGTGCTGGTCAGCTTTCAGGCGGCGTAAGCGGCTGATGAGGTAGATCGCGGGCTGGCTGGGTGTCAGGTGGCCTTCATCCGTGCCAATGAAGTGGTACTCGGCTGAGTTGTGGGCCAGGGCGTCCGCCATATTGCTGCCCTGGGCAAACTTGATCTTGGCACCAGAATAGAACTCGAACTGGTGCTGCTGGGCGTTCCATTTCACCCCGGGCTTGCCTTGCCACCACTTCAAAGCTCGATCGAGAATAGCATTCGGCTTTTTCATGTCTTCCAGCGTCTTCCGGAAGATCAATGCCGCGTAATTGGGGATGTCGTGGTACATCACTGCGGCTGCCAGCATCGCCTGGGTTTTGCCACCGAATGCCGCTCCACCATATCCCACTTCGCGCACGTCATTGTGCAGTAGAAACAGGGCTTGGCGAGGGCTGGGCTTAAACGGGATGTACGGGTTCTGCAGGACTCTCTGGTGAAACGTCTGCAGCACTCTGGCCAGCGATTGATTTTCTGTACAGTTCGAGGCTGGCGAAGTAGGGGGCGAGATCGGCTGGGTCGGGCCGGGGTGTATCATCAGGCTTTTCTTCAGTAGGCTCTGGAAGCACTGCTGGCACCTGGGAAGGCTTACTCATTTCCCGCACTACCCCCAGCAGTTTCAGCCTCTGATCTTGCCATTTTCGCTTCTCTACACTGAAACGCGGGTCCGGTGCGGAGGTCACCACCTCGTCAGATTTCTGTTTATTCTTGCCACGTCCTGCTGATACCGTTCGCTCAGTCAACTGCTTGCGTGACTCCTCATAGGCCAGGCAGGCTTCCTTGTAGGCGCTGTCGGCAATCATCAGCTCACGGACCAGTCGGTCCTCATAGAAATCCACCGCTTCCTGGCGGTAGTATTCGATCACGGTCTTGATGTCAGCCTGTACTGTTTTGTAGCTGACTCCCCAGCCTCTTTTCCCCTTCGGGTCCGCCTTCTCGAGTTCCTTTAATCTTTGCGAAATCGCCCGGGTGGATAACTGCTGGTGGTACAGCATGGCTACGTGGGCCTGCCGCTCACTGAGCTGGAGTTGTTTACGCGGCGAAACGATCATCGTGGGAAGTTACCTTGGGGAACGCTCAACAGTTTAGCAATTTATTCAGATTACGGCGTAAATCTGGTGCTAATGTGCCCAGGGAATCGTACTCCAACCCAGGGGCAGAGGGGAAATATGATCACTACTGAACAGCCATCCACCGAAATTGGGAGTAGTCGACTACCCCTTTCTACTCCCTCAGGTGCACCATTTGCTCATTTTGCATCTCGCCTTGACTTAAAATCGCGCTTGATTTATGTGGTTTTCGTTCTGGCACGGTGTTACATTTCATTCTCACACGGTAGAAGTCACTGGTTCGAATCCAGTAACGCCCATTTAGTTTGAAGCGTACTTTCTCCTTGCAACTCATTTCGCACACCAGTACATTTTGAAATGTTCTATTTATCCAGGAGCGTTTCATGGCTGGTAAAGTCCGTGTAGCAATTGTCGGCTTGGGTTTCGGCGCGGAATTCATTCCCATTTATCAGGATCATCCTGATGCTGAAATGTATGCCATCTGCCGGCGCGACAAGGCGGCACTTGAAGCGTGTGGCAACCAGTTCGGTGTCGCCAAACGCTATAGCAGCTACGATGAATTGCTCAAAGACCCCAATATTGATGCTGTTCACATCAACAGCCCTATTCCAGATCATGCCCGCCAATCCATCGCGGCTCTAAACGCCGGCAAACATGTGGCCTGCACCGTACCAATGGGTGTCTCCATCGAAGAGTGCAAACAGGTAGTGGAAGCCCAACGGAAGTCGGGCAAGGTCTACATGATGATGGAAACAGTCGTCTATAGCAGGGAATACCTCTTTGCCAAAGACTTGTACGACCGTGGTGTGCTGGGGCGCATCCAGTTCCTTCGAGGCAGTCATCAACAGGATATGGACGGCTGGCCTGAATACTGGCCTGGCCTGCCTCCCATGTGGTATGCCACCCATTGCGTCAGTCCCTGTCTGGCCATCCTCAGCGACCCTGCAAAGAACCAGGTAGCCATGGCTGAGAGTGTAGTCTGTCACGGCTCAGGCCGCATCCGCGACGAACTGATCAAGAAGTACAACAGCCCGTTCGCCATCGAGACAGCAACATTCAAGATCAAAAGCAGCGACGTGGCCGCAGAAGTCACCCGCAGCCTGTTCGACACCGCTCGCCAATACCGCGAAAGTTTCGATGTCACTGGCAGCAACGTCAGCTTCGAATGGCAACAAGTGGAAGGGGAAGAACCAGTACTGCACATGCGTGGCTTGCCTGAACCGCAAATCCCCCGCCGGGTGAAAGTGCCAGATTTCGCAGGCAGATTGCCCGAAGGTATTCGCAAGTTCACCGGTGCCATTCACGATGCTACTCATCTCAGCTTCCTGCAAGGCGCAGGTCACGGCGGCAGTCATCCGCATTTGGCACACAACTTCCTGATGGCTGTGCTAGGCAAACAATCTGCCTTCCCCGACGCTCCGACAAGTGCCAACTGGACCATGGTAGGCATCTGCGCTCATGATTCCGCGATGAAAGGCGGCGCCAGGGTCGAAATTCCGCAATTATAACAAGAGCCGCGCACGAAGTAAGCGGTTGCATTTTAATGAGTTGATCGAATGGAATAGGTTGACATGCTAATGCTTCGTCAACCTCAATGATTGTCGAGACTGTGAAATGTCAGACTGTTTGACCTATGCATTTGGCCTAATACTTCTTGCCGTTTTTTTGTTAATGAACTGGTTTGATCATAAGCAAACTGTTCGCAAAAAAGAACAATTTGCAGAGTTGGTTTCAAGTAGGGAAGAGTGTAAGCAGGAATTGGCTCTTGTTGACCGTGTAATGCAGGTAGTTGCAATGGTAGCAGAAGATGCAACGGGCATTCCGGTACAGCCAGACCAACTGCGGCTGGAAGATTGTCTCGACAGCGACTTGCAGTTGGGCCTTGATTCCCTTTCCTTTTTCAACCTGGAAGCTGAACTATCCAGGGAGTTTGGCATCCACTTCAAGCTGCCGGGGCGGATGATAACGGAACCAACCATCGGCATATTGGTCCTACGGGTGGAGGAGTTGGTGCAGAAGGGAAATACGGGGAATGTATGAGCAAAAAGAAGCCTGCTGCCGGACTCCTCATCCCCGCCAAGCGTCAGGTGTATTCTTTCGACACCGTCGAAAGAATTGGTTCAATCCTATGGAGATGGCTATTCCGTTCCAAACCTATCCCGCATGTTGCAATTTGCTGAACGCTTTCCAGACTCTATGATTATCTCGACACTGTCGAGACGATTGGGCTGGAGCCATTTTTTCGAAATAATCCCCCACTTAGACTGAGACAGAGTGGAGATTCCTCACTTGTAGTCGAGATTGGACTGATGAGATGGAAAACCTGGATGTCATGGGCCTTTTGCCTGTTAGGCCTGGCTGCTCCCATAGTCATCATGGGCTGGCAAATAGTTGATATGCCAGTCTTCATGTTGTTTTTGTGCTTTCTGCCCTATGTAATTGTTGCTGCTACTTCTTGGGCTGTTCGCTCTGATGCTCAATCATCATGGATTGCACTGATAGTTTCTTTTCTGGTGTCTGGCATCGGTGTGGGAAGCTGGCTGTTATCGGAGCATCTGAGGGCTTGGGGAGGAGCCTTCATTGCACTGTTCTTTTTTATGCCTATTATTCAATTTCTTGTCTGGTTTGCCGGTGCGATCATTTCAGGACGACGAAATGTAATCAAAATTTGAAACATAGTGAGTTGAATGGAACTTCTATCTAATTTTCTACTACCGCCCCGTTCCCAGCAGCGTCTTGATACTACCTAGTATCGCTTCTTTATCAGGCACCTTGGTCGTCACCACATTCTGATGTGCCCCCGATATTCCTTCGATGTGCTCCATGAACTCGCCTGAGCCATACGGACTTTCCACCTGGGCATAACCAAAAAGATTCAGTTTAGGCAGCAATCGTTCTCGCAGGATTGCCAGGCATTTTTCGTTATCGTCACCCCAGTTGTCGCCATCAGAGAAATGGAATGCGTAGACATTCCATTCACTGGCAGGAAACCGCTTGGTGATGATCTTGTCTGCCAGGTCGTAAGCGGTGCTGATCTTGGTCCCGCCACTTTCGCGAGTGTGGTAAAACGTATGCTCATCCACTTCCTTGGCTGCTGCATCGTGAATGATGTAAACCTGTTCGATGCCCTTGTAGTGAGCACGAATCCAGGTATCGATCCAGAATGCCTGGATGCGGACGATCTCTTTCTGCTGATCGGTCATGCTGCCTGAAACATCCATCATGTAAACCAGACAAGCAACACTTTGAGGCAAATGAACCGGTTTCGCAGAACGATACTGCTTGTCTTCCTTGATGGGTATGATGCGGGGATCACCCGGGTTATAGGAACCAGAACTGATTTCCCGGCGTAACGCTTTCTTGTAGGTGCGTTTGAAGTGTCGAAGCGATTCCGGGCCAACCGGCCTCACACCAGAATACTTGTCACTACTGGTGACAATGTTCTTCTTGCCCTTAGGCTCAATGCGAGGCAAAGCGAGTTCTTCACCGAGAATGTCAGCCAGTTCTTCAAGCGACATTTCCACTTCGAGGATATGTCCACCCGGGCTGTCACCTGCCTGGTTGCCATCAGCGTCCTGATCGGGTGATGTAAGAGGCTGGCCAGGCTGACCCTGTCCCTGGCCAACACCACCGGAGCCTTTGGAGCCAAACCGGAATTGAGGAATTTCAATCTGGGGCAAGGGAATGCTGACGAGGTCTTTGCCTTTCTTCCCAATCATCTCACCGCGCGTGATGTACTTGCCGAGGTTCGACTTAACCTTACCCCGAACGATTTTGCGAAACCGCTGTACATCACGATCGATTTTCTGGCTCATTCACGCTCCTGGTTACTTCTTCGTCTGGCCTCGTGCAAAGATACTGGCCACATACGTCAGCACATCCGTTGCTGATTCATCATTGTAGCCGAAGTCGCGGATAAGCCGACCTTTCACCACATCAATCTTCTCCTGCGTTGCCTTATCCACGACATTGCTCACCAGGCTGGTCAGCTTGATCGTATCCTTCTGATCTTCAAACAGCTTGAGCTCCAGTGCCTTCTGCAAACGTTCATTGGTCTTGTAATCGAACTTCTTGCCATCAATGGCAAGAGCGCCAATGTAGTTCATGATTTCCCTGCGGAAATCATCCTTGCGGCCTTCGGGAATCTCAATCTTTTCTTCAATTGACCGCATCAGTCGTTCATCGGGTTCCTCGTAGGCGCCGGTGTACTTGTTACGCACCTTTTCCCTCTGGGTATAAGCTTTCACATTGTCAATGTAGTTGCCGCACAGACGGGTAAGTGCTTCTTCATCTGCTGCAATCGCCCGCTGCACTTCGTTCTTGACAACGTCTTCATACTCCAGCTTCACTTCGGAAAGGAGTTCACGGTAATGTTGCCGCTGCTCCTCATTAGTGATGAGGGCATGATGCCTGAGTCCCGTTTCCAGTTCATGCATAACCATGAACGGATTAACACAGGTGCTTTCAGAATAAGCGACCAATGCATTGCTGATCTTGTCCTGAATATAACGCGGGCTGATGCCGAGCATGCCTTCGTGGGTTGCTTCTCGCTTAAGTTCAATGACATTGTCTTCAGTGAAGCCCGGCAATGTTTTGCCGTTGTAGAGCTTCATCTTCTGCATCAGCGTCAGGTTGGCATGCTTGGGAGTCTGCATGCGAGTCAGCACCGCCCACATCGCTGCCACTTCAATGGTATGCGGAGCAATGTGCTTGCCTCGTACTTTGTCCTTGTTGAAGTCCTTCTCGTAAATCTTCACTTCATCCTTCAGACGAGTGACGTAAGGCACATCAATTTTAACTGTACGATCCCGCAAGGCCTCCATGAACTCATTGTTCTGCAGCCGCCGGTATTCTGGTTCGTTCGTGTGTCCCAGAATCACTTCATCGATATCCGTTTGGGCAAACTTCTTCGGCTTGATCTTGTGTTCCTGCGAAGCGCCGAGCAGATCGTAGAGGAACGCGACATCGAGCTTGAGCACTTCGATGAATTCCACCAGGCCACGGTTGGCAATGTTCAGTTCACCATCGAAGTTGAATGCACGTGGATCACTGTCGGATCCATATTCCGCAATCTTGCGGTAATTGATATCGCCGGTGAGTTCTGTTGCATCCTGGTTCTTTTCATCTTTGGGCTGGAATGTGCCGATGCCAATACGATCCTGCTCAGAAAGCACTAGGCGATAGACTTTCACTTCTTCCTGCAGCATTTTCACCCAGTCGCCATCATATTTGCGCAGCCGTTCCTTGAATTCATAACGGCTATAAGGCGATAGATCGCCTCGAATCTGTATGGCGTAGCCATGATTGTCCTTGCGATTGGCATTGAGCGTTTCGAGCATAGCAGCCCGGTGTTCGGGTGGAATCAGGCACAGCGGCTCACCGTGCATGGGGTCTTTCGCCCAGGTGCCGTCGGAATTTTTCCAACTGAAGCTGAACAGCATGCCACCATCCGAGCGGGAATATTCCTCCAGGCCCCGTTTGAGCAATCGGGCAATAGTGCTCTTGGCGGAACCTACCGGCCCATGCAGCAATATGACACGTCTTTCGGTGCCATAGCCCAGCGCTGCCGATTTGAACACATTCACCAGTTGCGACAGGGTGCGATCGAGGCCATAGATGGCATCGCCATGCTTGCTGGCGAACTCCGTAAAGAACTTGTAGCGGAACAGCTTATCCTTGTTCTCGTAGTATTCCTCGGTGCCATGCGACATGATCATGTCGAACAGCCGCTGATAGGCGGAACGGGTCACCTCAGGCTGTTGCCTGACAATATCCAGATAATCTTCAAACGAACCTTCCCAATGGATCTTCCGGTACTCGGTCAGATCTTGCGATTGACGTAACTGGTTCAAGAGATCGCGTGCGCTGGTCGTCATGGTTTCCTCCCTGCAATTCTGGCATGGCCCCTGGTGAAGATCACCCTGCTGCCAGTCTGGTTCACATGTCAAAGAAGTTCAGGTCAACGAAAGGGATATGCTTGAGAATGAATGTTTCGTGCCTGGGAACCAAGGGCGGTATACAACCTGCCCCTGTTGGTTTATTGTACCCTTCCACCACTTCGCATAGTGGAAGAATTTTCTTCGATGATGTCTTTTTAGTGAGTGGAGGTAGCATCACCGCTAACCGCTTATTCTGTCAAGAGATGTTTTGCTGCAGGCACATCATTTCCCCTGCATTGATCTTGGCGCGCAAGCTCATCCTCCGGTATCGTCTGCTACCTTGAAGCACAGCAGAATGGAGTCTTATCGTGCGAAACCTGATCTTTTTGCTCTTTCTTGGTACCGTCATCTTCCTCGTCGCAGGATGGATTCTCGATTGGTACGACATCAACAGCGTCAAAAACAGTAATGGCAAGACCAGCATCCAGTTCGATATCGATCGAGACAAGATCAAAGAAGACTGGAACAAAGGCAGCAAGAAGCTCAACGATACGTGGCAGCAGATTCAGGATGAGAAACCGAAGACCAACCAGAATACCAGTACCACTTTGAAACCGAGCGGTTCCTGATCTTCTCAGTTCCATACTGGCTATTCAATCAGACCGGCAGCGAGAGATGCTCTGCCGGTTCTTTCATTGAAAATGGGTATAGTCTGCCTTTCCATGCTGCCAGTTCACAGAATTTCCGAAAAACTGAAGGAACGATTGGCCCAAACTCAGTTCATCATCTACCATGCCCTGTAGATATCTGTTGGTGTCAGTAAAAAACTGATTGCGACGTGCGAATGCCTCTTCCCGAACAGACCAGAAACCTGCTCGCCGCTGCCCGTATGCTTTACCAGAGCACGCGGGCTGAAGCCGTTTTGCTGCTAACCGAGCATAATCTGGATTGGGATGAAGTCATCGAAGAGCTGGATGGCGCTAAACTCCTGATCGCTCCCATGAACCGGCAAATTGAACGTATCCTGCAGGATCATGTTGGTCTGAAGCTTTTGCCGATCGATTTCCGCCCCGTTCCCATGCGTGAACGCTTGAGCCTGGCTTTGCTCGAAGCCTTGACCATGGAACAGCTTAGTCAGGGTTCCAATGTCATTGCTGTCTACAATGGCATCGAATCGGAAGATGCCCGCGACCCGGTCGACAGTATCAGCGTGATCTATCTGGGTGATCATCTGGAACGTCTCTCCGCCCGCGAACTGCGCAAGCTCGATACCCAGGTGCCACTCGAAACCCTTAAGGCTGTTGTTGACCTCGCAACGGATATTGGTCGCGAAGGCCGTGAAGGCAAACCCGTTGGCACCCTCTTGGTTGTGGGCGATACCCGCAAGGTCATGTCTCTTTCCCGCGTTATCGGCTTTGATCCTGTCAAAGGCTACAGTCGCAAGGAACGGAACCTGCGTGATAAGCGGGTGCGGGAAAGCATGAAGGAAATCGCCAAGCTTGATGGCGCCATCATCGTCAATAAGGATGGCACCGTCGAGGCAGCTGCCCGATTCATCACAGGCCAGGCTGAAGGTATCACTCTCAGCAAAGGTCTGGGCAGCAGGCACTGGTCAGCCGCAGCCATCTCCAAACGTACGCATGCCATCGCGGTGGTCGTCAGCGAATCGACCGGCGTAGTACGTGTCTTTCAGAATGGTGAAGTGGTGCTGCACATTGCCCCCCACTCCCGCCCCATCCTTTGGCGAAACCTGACTAGCGAAACGCAGGCTGAAAACAACACTGCGACCACGATGGACACCACCTGGCGGGCCGGTTGGACTGCCGATTAAATCTGCTACTTGATCACCTGCGTATAATATCTGTCACCAAATGAACAAACGCCAGCAGGTTGCATGATGAAAACCCTGATTGCCATCCCCGTGTACAACGAAGTCAAGATGATCAGCACCGTGCTGGCGGAAGTTCGCAAATACGCCAACGATATTCTGGTCATCAACGATGGCTCGTCCGATGGCTCACGCGATGTGCTGCTTCAGGAAAAAGGCCTCCACCTGATCGATCATCGCACCAACCTGGGTTATGGTGCAGCCCTGCGATCAGCGTTCGGGTTCGCCCAGGCTCATGATTACGATGTGCTGGTGACCATGGATTCCGATGGCCAGCATGAAGCCGAACGCATCCCCGTGCTTCTCGAAGCCCTCACCACCGAAGTCGATCTCGTTTCAGGCAGCCGGTATCTGCGTACCTTCCGCGAGAACACGTTGCCACCAGCAGATCGCCGACGCATCAACTTCCAACTGACTGCTTACCTTAATCAGCGGCTCGGCCTGAACCTGACCGATAGTTTCTGTGGCTTCAAGGCCTACCGTGTGAAACAGCTTCGTAAATTCCACATCACCGAAAATGGCTATGGTATGCCCCTTCAAGTATGGGTGCAAGCAGCCAACCTGGGGCTGCGCATCACCGAAGTGGCGGTGCCGTTGGTCTACCTAGATGCTACCCGCAGTTTTGGCGGCGGACTGGATGATGCCGAAAAACGATTGGCCTACTACCAGAGCGTGATTGAAACAGAACTGAACCGCCTGCACCAGGAACTTCCCGATGTTCTGGAAGGGCTGGATGTATGAGTAATCCCCGCTGGCGAGCGCCCAGTGAGGATGGAGCCGTTCTCTGCGTGCCCGAATATCATCAGTTGCCGAATCTGGTAGCGCAGAATCAACAGGCCATTTCTGACATTAATGTTTCGATCGGTGGTCGACCGTACCACGAAGCGAGACAACTCGCCTGGGAAAGTTTGCAACAGACCACAACCCAGTGGGCCGAATGGGCAGGTGTCGCTCAAACACCGCTACGTCGACCCTTGCTCATGACAGGCCATCAGCCTGAACTCTATCACCCCGGCGTGTGGGCCAAGAATGTTGGCATCCATCTGCTTACCCATCAACTGGCAGGCAGCGGACTCAACCTCAATGTCGATAGCGATGTCTCTAAAACTACCAATCTGAAAGTCCCGATCAGCCAGACTGAGAAACACGATCAACAACTGGCATATGGTCCGCCTCATCCACCGCTGCCTTATGAAGATTGGCAATGTCATGATGAAACCGCATTCGCCCAGGTTAGCGAACACATTGCGGAAGCATCCAGGAAATGGCCCTGGAAACCGGTGTTCCCGGAGTTCTGGAAAGGCGTACTGCAGCAGACCAAGCGCACCAGCAATATCCCCAACCGCTGGCTGTTGGCCAGACACCAGTGGGAAAGGCAGCATGAAATCGCTAACCATGAAATCCTGATGAGCCAGT
The DNA here is from genome assembly GCA_016795155.1 of Planctomycetia bacterium. Classification (NCBI taxonomy): domain Bacteria; kingdom Pseudomonadati; phylum Planctomycetota; class Planctomycetia; species Planctomycetia bacterium. The sequence continues at coordinate 74,037 of JAEUIE010000057.1, forward strand.
GGTGCACGACTCCCTTTTTCCGCTGGCTGCTCTCCGTCTTCATTGCCGATGCTGACCATTTCGCCAGTGTCTACAACCAGGAACTGGAACGCTATCGCAAAGAACATCGCATCCGCAGCGCCAACCACCCCGTAGCTGATTTGAAACACTCAACGGACCTCGTCGAACTCCCCTTCTGGGCCTGGCAAGAAGGCACCCATCAACGATGCCGATTGTGTATCCGAAAACAGAATAACGCGCTAGAACTGATCGCACTCCAAGGCGCCCACGAAACCCTCATCACGAATTTATCCTCAGGACTCAGCACTCAGGACTCTGCACTTATTCCTGAGCACTTAGGATGGAAATTCCGCCCCAAAGCCCTCATCACTTCGATGATGTTTCGCCTTTTCGTTGCAGACCTCTTCGTGCATGGCATAGGCGGAGCGGTTTACGATGAACTAACGGACCGTATCTTCCAGCGTTTCTGGAAAGTGAAGCTGCCTAGTTTTGCCGTGATGACTGCAACACTTCGATTGCCCTGGGGCTACGTACCACTGCGTGAACCACAGATTCGAGAAGTGAAACACGACCTGCGCACGCTCCACTGGAACCCCGACCGCTGGCTGAAAACGCCCTACACACCAGAAGAGCAAGCACTGATTCAACAAAAGATGCGCCTGCTACTGCAACCCACCACGCCAGAGAAACTCAAAGCCCGGCATGACCAGTTGCAAAACATCCGCGAAACACTGCATCATAGTGTCGAACCTTTGGAGCAGAAGAAATATCAGCAGTTAGACCAGCTGCAGCATCAACTCAAACACGACGACCACCTTTTCAGCCGCGAACATCCGTGGGTCTTCTACCCCCAGGAACTACTGCTAAAATTACGCGATAGATTTGCTTGAATCATTTAGCCATGGTTGAAAGCAGTGCCACCAACTACCGTATCGAAGAAAAATTCCTTAGCGGCCAGTAGACCCAGATGGCTTGGCCCAGCAGTAGGCGTTCGGGCACCTGGCCCCAGAAGCGGCTGTCCTGGCTGGCCTGGCTGTTATCCCCCAGCATGAAATACTCATCAGCATTGAACCGATCGCTCGGGTGATCCTTATCCACTTCAGGATAAAAGACAGGCTGCCCCATCGTGCCGTTGCGGTTCTCCCACTGCACACTATTGGGATAATACGCCAGCCAGGCACTGCGGCGTTGCGTGTTCAAGTTGCCTTGCCGAGCGAGTTGCTTGAAATCTTCAAAAGTTACCGCCATGGCGTCAGCACTCACCATGGCATCCTGCAGGCTGCGGTCGCGGGAATAGTAAATATCCCGCCAGATGCTCAGCTTGCGAAGCACCGTCTTGGCATTCTGCACGCCTACCGACACCGGCAGGAAGTCGCTCACTCGCGGTCCCATGTCAGCTTCCTGTGGCTCATTGAATTCGATGCCATCGCCAAAGATCAGCTTCGAGCCTACCCAGAGCGTCAACCGTTGGTCAAAGTTGGCAAACCGCACCAGGTGCTTGCCCGTTTTGTTCAGAGGAGTGCTGCCTGGATGCCTGCTAATTTCTTTACCATCCTTAAAAAGGGTCACGATGCATTCGCCACTATCTAGCTTGAACAATGCTTCTGCACGGTACACGCCCTTGTTAAGTTGAAACGTGATTTGCCCCTGGCTTTCGAGCACTTCCACTTCAGTTTCGACCATCAGATCGCCTACCCAGTCGAGCGGGAACCGACCTTCCAGATGGTTGTAAGCCAGGAAGTCAGAGATCAGATGCGGCCCTTTGATGTGGGGTGCACCTGCAGCAAACCCACCCGCACGAGTGGGTTCAAACCGATGCACGTAACGCAGCCATTGCGTATCTCCAGCCTGGGCCTTGCTCGACCAGACGGTGCCATTGCTGCTCGATTCCCAACTTGGTGAAGACGGCGTTTCGAGTTGTTCATTCAGCGGCGCCCAGGCAGTAGTCAATGGCTGAGCGAATTGTGGATTGAGCAGATCGTTGTTGTTGACAATCCGCCGCATGTGCAGCATCTTGTCGGGGGCCTTGCGGATGATCTTCAGTTTGTCGTTTTCCACGAGGTAGACATCGCCACCCCAGATGGCCAGCTTTTCGCCAGGCAGCCCCCACAGCCGCTTGATGTAGTTGTACGCGCCGAAATCCTTCTGCGGCCCCTGCGGATATTTGAACACCACCGTATCGTGTCGGGCAGGCTTGAACATGTCGTAGATGGGCTTCAGCACCAGAACCTTATCGCCACCATCCACCGAATCGGCCGGGTTGGAAATAACATACTGGCAGTTCGGGCAGCAGCCTTCGAGCTTCAGAATCTTGCGGCCACCATCGCCCTGCACCTGTTCCAGATGTTGTCCGGAATTGGAAGCATTGACCGTATATTTCTGCTTGCATCGCGGGCACTGCAGATGCATATGGTCACCGAGCAGCGTCGTTGCCATCGAGCCAGTGGGAATGACATAGGCTTCTGCGACAAACGCTTTCAGCATCAGCACCAGGAAAACGACGAACGAAACTGTTTCGAAGGTTTCCCGCCAGCCATCACGCACTTCTTCGTACAAAGGCTTGTCTTGCGGAGGCACCGCGTCATTGGTTTGTCGATAGGGCTGCACTAAAGTACCTGGGGTGAGTGGCTGATCATTGGAACTGGACATGCAAACCTCATGAATCTGACTGCATTATTCCGATTCGAGCACCGCCAGGAACGCTTCCTGCGGTATCTCCACCTGGCCTACCTGTTTCATTCGCTTCTTGCCCTTAGCCTGTTTAGCCCAGAGCTTCTTTTTACGGCTGATATCGCCGCCATAACACTTGGCGGTCACGTTCTTCCGCATCGCCGTGATCGTTTCGCGGGCAATGATGCGTCCGCCAATGGCTGCCTGGATGGCAATTTCAAACTGATGGCGATCTATTTCGGATCGTAACTTCTTGACCAAGGCTCGTCCACGCCGTTCAGCAAAGGCCCGGTGCACAATAGTGGAAAGGGCATCAACCGGATTGCCATGCACCAGCACATCCATCTTCACCAGGTCAGCCGACTGGTAGCCAATGACATCATAATCCATGGTACCATAGCCATGCGTGACCGATTTCAGCCGGTCATAGAGATCGTAAATCACTTCCGCCAGAGGCATATCGAAAACGAGTATGGCCCGCTTGGGGCTTAGGTATTCCGTGCGGACATAAGTGCCCCGGCGTTCATTACACATCTGCATCAGGTCGCCAATGTTCTCGGCAGGCAGAATGAAGCTAATGCGGACAATCGGCTCGCGGAATTCTTCAATCTGGCCAGTATCGGGCACGGCTTGCGGGTTATCGACCGTGATCACTTCCCCCGTCTTCTTTAGAATTTCGTAAGTCACATTCGGGGCAGTGTGAACCAGTTCAAGTCCGCTGTCTCGTTCGATGCGCTGCTGAATAATTTCGCGATGCAACATACCGAGGAAGCCGCAGCGGAAGCCAAAGCCAAGTCCTTCACTGGTTTCGGGCAGGAAGGTGAAACTCGAATCATTCAGACTTAATTTTTCAAGAGACTCACGAAGGTCTTCAAACTCGCTGCTATCCACCGGGTACAGACCGCTGAAGACCATCGGCTTGGGTGATTTGTAACCAGCCAGCGGAGTGGTGGTAGGTTTCAGGGCATCAGTTACGGTGTCACCAATGCGGACATCCCGCAGGTTGCGGATGTTGGCAGTGAAGTAACCCACCTGGCCACAATGCAGGCTCTGGACTGCAGTGGCCTTGGGGCGGAACTGACCGATTTCCTGCACCACGTATTCCTGCGAACCTGCCATCAGTTTCACTTTCTGGCCAGGCTTCAGTTCGCCTTCGATCAGACGAATATAGACAACCACACCCTTGTACGAATCAAAGTGGCTGTTGTAGACCAGGGCTTTGAGCGGCTCTGCAAATGCTGCTTCTTCACTCTGTTCACTGCCTATTACTTTGGTGAGCGGATTAGGCACACGCTCAATAATCGCCTGGATAAGTTCTTCAATACCCAGCCCGGCCTTCGCCGAAACCTTGAGTACCTCCTCGCCGAAGATACCCAGAGAATGTTCCATCTCACTGATGACTTCATCGGTACGGGCGTAAGGCAAATCAATCTTGTTGACCACCGGAATGATGGTCAGCCCAGCTTCCAAAGCGAGCAGGGCATTGTGCACTGTCTGGGCCTGCACACCCTGGAAGGCATCGACCAGCAGAATAGCGCCTTCGCAAGCAGCCAGGCTGCGAGAGACTTCGTAATTGAAATCGACGTGACCGGGCGTGTCGATCAGGTTCAGTTCGTACTTGATGCCATTGAGTTCATAAAAGATGGTGACCGGGTGCATCTGGATCGTGATCCCCCGTTCCTGTTCCAGGTCCATGGCGTCGAGCACCTGGTTACGAAAATCCCGTTCACTGATGGCATTGCACTTGAGCAGAAACTGGTCTGCCAGCGTGCTTTTGCCATGATCAATGTGAGCGATGATGCAGAAATTGCGTATGAGTTTCGGCGGGGTCATAGGCCTCGTCGAGAGTTCCTTCAATGAGTGATGTATCGTATTGTCGGGTATATTCTTATGGTTAAAGGGGGGTATTCACAAGACCCCACAGTAGACGCGGCTTCCAGCCGCGTCAGCAATGGTGAGAGTCCACACTACAGCCCAGTAACGTTTTCGAAAGTAGTACCTCCACGAGCGATTGCAGAAGCGGCAAGATGCCGCTTCTACTAGAGAGTAGTCACTTCACTTTCTGTCTCTCAGAATGCCACGCCCCTCCTGCCAAACCGCCAATTATCAGGCCCAGAATAGCGGCAAAGGGCAAACACATCTGAAGAAAAAAGACGCCCGTAGTGTACGCAACATCCCAATTGGCTGGCGATTGCGCAAATTCACTTACGTAACAGGCGCTGAAAATAAAGATCGTGACAATGACGCAGACCGCGACTGCCCCCAAAAAACTGCTCAAACATACAATTCTCAGTGTTGTCATTATCAGAAATTGCTTATTGTTTTGGTTTAACTTTCTCTTGATAGGTTTCGTAATAGCCTAACATGCCACCGAAGAAACCAATGCACGCTGATATGGGAACAAAAGTGCGGCAACAACCAATGGCGAACCTGTGAGCATTGTCCCAATCGGGCCTGGCTTGGCAACACTCGAATAGATAATAGGCACCAGCAAGGGTAACGAGAACTATTGCCGGTGTCACGATACATCCTATGATCGCATAATATAATGCAGTTCTTAACATTCTCCCCTTTTCGATTTTCGATACAGGTGGACGACTTTCCACACTAACCCCGCTCCGCATGACTAATCGCCTGTGAAACCAGGTTGGCAATCGCAATAGCAAACAACTGTTCGTCCGGTGTCCAGTGCCGCGACGAGCCAACATGTTCATGACAGACGACGCCCTCCATTTTCCCTCCAATATGCAGGGGTGCGTCCATGATGGCGCCGATATTCAGCGGCGTCAGGTATGATTGGCTGAACTCGCGGGTGGATGGATCAGTATGGGCATCATGTGCCGGGATCACTTCACTGTTGGTTAACGCTTTGAAATAACTGGGGAAGTCGGCAGCACGAAGTTCAACGCCGGATGAGGTTTTGCCGGTGCTTCGCTCATAGAGCAGATGACACACTATAGCCTGTCGATCTTCCGTGTACCGCCAGACGCTGACCCGTTCCACACCCAGCGTGTGGGCAGAGGCTTCAATCATGCGGTGATAAATTCTCTGAAGATCATTCGAGGCGAACACTTCACTGCGGGTGAGTTCCACCAGCACGGCTTGCTGTTTCATGAGCCTTTCGCCCGCCTGTCGCAATTCGAGTTCAGCTTTGCGTCGCTGGGCATCCTGCCAGCCTTGTACTTCGAGCGCCAGTTCACTCGCAGTGGTATACCGGTTCTGCGGATCCTTCTCCAGGGCCTTCATGCAGATGGCTTCAAGGGCAGGGGAGATTTCCTTCTGATACATGCGAGGACGGATGATATCGGCCTGTTGTGCCTTCTTCAGCGTTGCAACCGTGGTAGCGCCGGTGAACGGAGGAAAACCGGTAAGAATCTCGTAGAGGATTGCCCCGGCTCCGAAAATATCGGTGCGGGGACCTACAATATCAAGCCTGCCATTGGCCTGCTCCGGTGCCATATACGCCGGCGTTCCCATCACTTCGCCCATGATGGTCTTGCTTGCTTCCGTCAGATTAACCCGCTGGTCGGAATAAGAAATCATTTCGAAATCGTCTTCCTGCTGGCCCATCCGTTTGGCCAGTCCCCAGTCGAGCACGATGACTTCGCCAAAATCTCCCAAAATGATGTTCTCACCCTTCAGGTCGCGATGAACGATTCCTTTGGAATGGGCATAGGCTATGGTGTGGCAAAGTGAAACGAAGGCACTGAGCAGGCTGACAAACTCCAACGGCTCTTCCTTGCCTGTCTGCTTTTTCTGGTGATAAGTCTGGATGGCTTCGGAAAGGGTTCGCCCTTTGACAAACCGCATGGTGTAGTAGGGAAATGAAGTTTCCGGATCAGTGCCAATATCGTATACCGGCACAATACCAGGGTGCTCCAACTGACCCGTGATGCGCGCTTCACGCAGAAACCGCAGGGGAACGGTGCCTGCCGTTTTATATTCGGGTTTGAGTTCTTTGAGTGCCACATCGCGGCCAATGTTGGCATCGTGAGCATGCCAGACACTTCCCATGCCGCCGGACGCATGCAGCGAGGTACGGGTGTAGCGTTCGGATCCTGGCAAAGGCCCTTTCATCTGCAGGACAGGTCGGGCCTGAATGATAGGCGCCGCCTGGGTGGAGGCAGACACCAGGGAACTGCTGCCCGTCTTGGCTGGAGTGTGCATCATCGTAAACTGGTCACCCAGGAAAGTGGAAATGGCACTTTGAACCTGTGCTGCTTCAGTGATGCCGATAAATTGCTTCAGCTCATCGAGTGCCTTGGAGAGAGCATCCGCTTCGATGCCTTCACTGGCAGCCAGCCGGTCATTTACCAGGGAATCGAGCCGATCTCGTTCGGTAGGTTTGATCTTCGCTCGTTCTGTCAGCAGTTCTGCAAACGAAATATTACGGTCGTGCTTCCAGTCGCGAATCATTTCCATCAGTGCCTTACTGTCAATGAGGTTGGCTGAACATGCCAGAACGCCAAACAGTAAATCACTTTCGAGAATCATGTGATAATATGGGGCCAGTTGAGATGCAACTTGTATTATACCTGCACCTTGATGTGAAACCTATCAGCAAATGCCTGCGATGCATGATTGTAATCATCTCGCTCCGTCGAGATGACAACAAACGTCCTACTGCCCCAATATTTTTCGAATCGCTTCCTGAATATCCTTGCGGACGAATTCATTCGGCTCCTGCTGCATCAGTGCCTGCAGATCACGCACGGCTTCGCGGGCTGGTGGCCCAATCTCGCCAAGTGCGATCGCACAACCCCACCGGGTAATGCCTCGGCTGGCTAACCCTCGGCGCAGTGTCGGGATAGCTGGCTTACCGATTTTGGCGAGTACTTCTGCGAACTTGGTTACTCGGGCTTCATCGTCTCGTGTCACCACGTTGCCGGAAACATCCATGAGCTTGATCAACTCGGACACAGCGCCCGTTGCTGCTGGTCCCAGGTCGATAATCGCCTTGATCGCTGCATCACTGGTGGTTGCATCGTCGTCTTTTGCCAACTCGACCAGCAAGCCCAGCGAATTCTTGCTCGATGGAGCCAGCTTTTTCAGTGCATCGATACAGGCTGGCTTAAGTTCATTATCCTTCAAGCATTCCTTGATTGCAGCCACCATTGGCCCCTGCATTTCCTTGGCATAGATTCCCAGCGTCGCCAGCGCAACCAGTCTGGTTTCCTTGTCGCCGGCTTTGGTTGAATCGATAACCAGGTTCATGCCCAACTTCGCATCATTTGGATCAAGTTGTGCCAGGAGCTGGATCACATTTTTTCGCAATTCGCCAGTATCATCCTTGGCGAGGGTCAGTAATTCACCCAACACCGGTTTGGCATTCTTGCCTAGCTTGGTGCAAGCCTTGGCAGCAACGACACGAATCTCAGTGTCCTGATGCTTGAGCAGTTTGCTCAGGCCATCCACTTCGCCTGAGGAACCGAGAATACCTGCCAGCCCTGCAGCTGCAGCCAGACGATTATCATGGTCATTATCCTTAAGCATTTCTTCCAGCGGTCCCTTGGCCAGATCTTTCACATCCCGGCCAAACAACCCCACGGTTCGGGCAGATGCCTGTCGAACCACCGGATCGGTGTCACGCATCGCTGCGAGGATTTCCTTGGATACGCTACGGGCATCACTGCCCATCTTCTCCAGCGTGGTCGCAGCATAACGTCGCATTTCCACGTTCGGATCGCTCAATGCTGTGATCAGCAGATTGATATCAGACTTGGAAGGAGTTCCAATCTTGGTCAATGCCGTCATAGTGGTTCGTCGCACGAATTCATCAGGATCAGTCAAGAGTTTGAGAAGCGAAGGGATGGCGTCACGAGCCTTCTCTCCCATCAGACCGAGTGACTCGGCAGCTTTGGCCTTGGCGCTGCTGTCTGTACTGGAAAGAGATTTCACGAGATCAGGAAGACTGAGGTTGCTGGGTGCTGCAGTATTCGCTGCGGCGTCAATAGTCAGTGGCGCACGACTGTCTGCAACAAATTCCTGGCGCAGGTTCTCTCTTACGCCTTTTTCTACAAAGCGTTTGACTTCAGACACGTCAATGAAGATGCTGATGGATGCATGGCCATCTACTGTGCCGCCATGCGTTACGCCGACCAGTTCGCCACGGTCATTCACTAACGGCCCCCCGCTGTCGCCATGATTGGTGGGTGACTGCGTTTCGATGACATCCGCTTTGTGGTTTTGCGTCGAACGATCGTCATTCTGGGTTTTCCAGTTTGAGTGGTAGGTCTGACGTACTACGCCGGGAGCATATACCCAGAGAGCTCCACTGGTGCCGGGGTTGCCAATCGAATGGACGCGCTGCCCTACACGGCAACTCTGCTTGGCAAAAGGCAGTGCCTCCACGCCTTCGGGCAGACGCTTTAACTGGAGGATGCAGAGATCGCAAACCGGGTCAGTCGCGATAACTTTGGCTTCGATGATTTGTTTTTGCAGATTACGATTCCGGAACTGCTGCATGAAGCGATTCTTCTCTGCCACCAGCTTGCCAGCCTTGTCATAATTAGGAAAGAAAACTGCAATATGTTTTGAATCGCCAGCTACGTGGTGATTGGTTAGTACCAGCCGGTTCTTGCGGTCAATCAATGAGCCGCTCCCTGCTGCTACGGCTTGACCGTTCTTGACTTCCGCAAGGATAAATGTCGCAGATTTCAGAACATAGGGATAGACATCTGCGCCGCTGCCTTCGGAACTGCCTGCAAAAGAAGAAGGCTGGACTGTATTGTCGCTGTCACTCTGCCCGGATTTTGCAGTGGAATTGTTTTCCTTTTCAGTAGCGTTTCCTTTGCCGATAATGTTGAAGAAATTCTCTTCAGACGATTCAGTGCCTTTGTCTGAACTATTATTGTTCCCACGTCCTTTGGGAGTCGAGGCCACATTTTCTTCCGCAACGTTTTCAGCCTGTGCCTTCTTCTGCTTGGTAGAAGCCTCACTGACAACAGCCATATTCACAGGCTTCTTGGCGTCATTGAGAGTATTGATCAGCACGACGCCTAGTACTACCAGGATAGTCAATGCGATGCCGCCACCAACCAACAATGGCACGTTGTAATTGCCCGATTTCTTCTTTTTGCGTGGCCGACGAGGCTTATGCTTTTCCTCATCATGATGATGGGTGGTGGTTTGCCTACTACTGTGCTGTGCCTGTTGAGGGGCTATCGGTTGTGCTGGCATGGCACGTTGTGCAGCTGGCCGTGTTGGCTGAGCAGGAGGCAAATCAATTACTTCATCATCATCAATAGGCTGCGCACGTTGAGGGATGATCGGCTTAAGAACTACCGGCTTACTTGGTACTGTTGCTGGACCACTTATTGTCATTACCTTACCGCAACTCGGGCAATTCACCTGCCCGCCACCTGCCGGTACATCTACAACGTCTAAAAGCCCCTGACAATATGGGCATTTCACTCGCATCATGATAGCGGCTCCAGCTCATTTCATGGGCAAACGCCCCTCCAGTTATGCGGTCGTGCTCAATCATATCTTTGAAATCGATGGTCGATCAAGCGAATTTATGGGAATAGATGAAAATTAAAGTGTGCTTGTCGGGAATCTAACATTACAACCCAGCAATCAATCTGATCGCTTCTTCGCCTCGTTCTGCCGGTACAAACAGATGATCGTGGTAATACCCCGCCACCATGTTGCAACTGATGCCTTGCTCTGCCAGTGCCTGGGAGATAACAGCGGTTATTCCCACATCAGTTAAATTGGTCTGGGTATCCAATGTTATCCAGGCGGCACGAAAGCCAGGTTTCAACTCAAGTCGTTGTGCCTCTTGTTCAGGAAGTATCAAGGTGTTACCCTCAGGCTCGCAAACCACACACACAGCTGATGTTGGAATCGCATATTCTTGAGTGGCACAGCAATAAACATAAACTCCATCATGCAAACGAGGTTGCAACTGTAATCGCCTGGTTTGTGAGTTGTTGTTTGTCATATTCTCATTTGCTGGCAGGCTTCAGCTTCCGATTGAAAAACTCAATCGTGTTGTCATTCAGATTCTGCCTGCCTATGTTGTGCTCTTTGTCGGGAAAAGTTTTGATTTCGAAAGGCTTCTTGAGTTCGGTTAACTTGTCTCGCAACACTGACGAAATCAACTTTTCCTGTCGATTTGCCAAACCCGCGAGGTGTGATAGCTACACAGGCATATCCTTTGCAAGCCAGCCGCAACACCAGTGGAAAGTAATCTGCTGCAGTGCGAGAATAGTCTGACATCAGTAGGACCCCCGGATACTTTCCCTCTACAACAGGCTTGAAAGCGATGGCATCAACCGTTTCGCAATCGTGTTGAAAGGTGTATGACAACAGTTCCGTTTTACCCTGATTCAGAACGGCCTTGTCATCTTTCTCCAGCTTGTCGGTAACCGTATTCAGATCGAGAGTCTGCTGTGCCTGCATTTTCCTAGTCAACAGAAGTTGTATCAAAAAATAGACAATACGCTTCATTGCACGCAACTCGCTTTTGGGTATTTTCCAATGAGCTTTCACTTCGAAAGCCTGTGAGTTAATCTAGTGTCAAATACTCGATGCAAAAACAGAAATGACCAGTTCCCATTGATACTTCATGTTTGTAGGGTTTCTGCTGGCTGTACCGGTGCAAGCCGACCAGAGTGTGGCGTTCGAAAAGCACATCCACCCCTTCCGACTGACCGATGTGCATGACCAACCGAGACACTCGCCAGCATGACAAAAACCGTGAGCAAATGCTTCATGCGATTAACCTGGGCAGGGTAAGCAAACGAGATAACCTTGCCATGCTAAACAGGCGCTTACATGCAAAGAAGCATCTACATCAGTTATTCACTGATAATCCACGCTAGTCTACAAGGTGGTATATCCCATCTGGCGATGAGTCTGGGATGATAAAACCGGCAATCTCTTTCGGAAGGTACTGGTTACTTTCAGGTTTCGGTTGACAGCCAATCAAATATATTCGATAATTAGAATATACTTTTTCACTTATGGTATTCGAAATCATGCAGGATGCACTCAGGCAGTTCAAAGCTGATATTTTCCAGGCATTGGCTAATCCAACACGCGTAGCCATCGTGGAACTGCTGCGTGATCGTGGTGAAACACCCGTTACCCACATTCAGGATGCGCTCAGAATTGAGCAGGCGAATGTCTCCCAGCACCTGTCAGTGCTCCGTTCCAAGAACATTGTCCTGGCTCGCAAGGAAGGCAATCAGGTTTTTTACCATTTGCGTGATCCGATCCTGGGCAAGGTGCTTGATATTCTCAAGCAGTATTTCCACCAGCATGTCAAGGAAGCCATGGCAACATTGCGGCAAATGTCGCCTCCCAAGGAGGTGATTCGAAAATGAACCAGTCTAGATTGCTAGTAAAGCAAGAGACGGGGCATCGCCCATCGCCTGTACCAACCAGCAGCAGGCCCTGGTACCCGAAAAGATTATTGCCAAAGCTGGTTGATTCGCTCAGGCATTATCGAATACAGGATGCCATTGCAGACCTGATCGCAGGGATCACGGTTGGCCTGGTGGCACTGCCACTCGCCATGGCATTTGCTATCTCATCGGGCGTGAAACCCGAAGCAGGGATCTACACTGCAATCATTGGTGGTCTGGTTGTCTCTGCGTTAGGCGGCTCGCGTTGCCAGATTTCCGGGCCTACAGGTGCCTTTGTCGTCATCGTTGCAGGCATTGTGGTGAAGTTTGGCATCAGCGGATTGCTGATGTGTACCCTCATGTCAGGTGTCATCCTGCTACTCATGGGAATTACAGGCCTCGGTGCAGCAGTGCGATTCATCCCACGGCCTGTTACCATCGGTTTTACCAACGGCATTGCAGTGCTGATTGCCTCCACGCAGATCAAAGATTTCTTCGGCATTCAACTGAGTGAAGTGCCTAGTGAGTTTGCTCATCGAATGCAGGCATTGTTTTCCCATTCCCACACGTTCCAATGGGTCAGTGTCGGATTGGCGACGCTGACTGTTGGCATCATTCTGATCTGGCCTCGCATCACCAGGCGAGTGCCCGGCTCCATTATTGCACTGATTACCGGAACTCTAGTCTGCTTGGCTTGCGGACTGGGTATAGACACCATTGGCAGCAGGTTTGGTGGGATTCCTTCAGGATTGCCTTCCATTCAAATGCCACCCATTGATTTGTCTATGTTTGCAGAGCTGCTTCCCAGTGCCATGACAGTGGCGATGCTAGCTGCTATCGAAAGTCTGTTATCGGCAGTGGTGGCTGATTCGATGAGTGGTGACAAGCATCGCCCTGATGCAGAATTGGTAGCTCAAGGCGCTGCCAATTTGATCGTTCCGTTCTTTGGTGGAATACCCATCACGGGAGCCATTGCCCGCACTGCTACCAACATCCGCTCCGGTGCCAGAACACCTGTCTCAGGCATTACACATGGCATCGTGTTAATCATTATTCTCCTGATTGCAGCACCCCTGGCTCAGCATATCCCACTGGCAGTGTTGGCAGGAATTCTCATGATCGTCGCTTACAACATGGGCGAATGGCGGGAGATCCCGTCAATCCTTCGTCTATCGTGGGCCGACCGTCTGGTGTGGGGAGCAACTTTCGGACTGACGGTGTTTGCTGATCTGACTATAGCCGTTGAGGTCGGAATGATGCTGGCGGCCTTGCTCTACATCAAGCAGGTGGCTGGTTCAACAGCAGTTTTGCCAGTCACGAACGACTATCTGCACGATGGCAGGGCCCACCTGTTGCAGGATAAAGTCATTCCGGCGTATGTTACCGTCTATCGCATTCATGGGCCGTTTCTTTTTGGCGCCACCGCCAAGCTTGAAGAACTGATTCCCGAACTCTCCGGTGCTGGCACCATTATCATTCTCAAACTGCACCATATGACGACAATTGACAGTACTGGCATCCATGCGATGGAAACCTTTGCTGAACAGGTTCACAGACAGAGCAAGGTGCTTTTGTTGTGCGGGGCACAACATCAGCCTGCACTATTGATCTGGCGATCGCGGTTGCGAAAAATCATCGGCAGGAAGAACATTCTTCCTCACATCGAAGCGGCATTACGTCGTGCAACTGAAATATACGATGGCTTTGGTGGAATCGGGCAGGTCATCGCAGAGTCACATCGTCAAATGCCAACTTGATTCAGTTCGCCTTGGCAATCTATTCTTGAATGATCGAATGAGTTCTGAGATAGTACGCAAGCAGCAGATTCAAGGTTTATTGAACAACAGGCCAATGTGATGAAACGTAACCCCATTCTTATCTCACTAGTCGTTACCTCGCTGCTGGTGTTACTGGTTTCCTGGCTCATTTCGAACGGTTCTACCGAAGAGATTGATACCTGGCTGCTGCGATTGAACCGCGATGGAGGTCCAGAGTTTCATCCTGCCGGTTCGGTAAAGCAGCAAAGCGTAATGCGTGATATTACCGCTATGGGTAGCGGAACAGTGTTGACCAGTCTGACAGTGCTGACCCTGGTTTTTCATTTGATGAATCGTCAATGGAAAACGGGCTGGTTCATTGCTTTAACCATCCTCTTCGGCTGGTTTGCCATGGAAGGCATGAAACTCCTTTACCAGCGTGAACGGCCTACAGTCGTGCCCCACATGATGACCGAAAGCTCGTTGAGTCTGCCCAGCGGTCATGCCATGATGTCAACCGTGGTGTTTTTTACACTGGCATCGGTGTATGCTAAGAGAACCAGCCATCGCAGATTGCAGATATTTGCTTACACCGTGGCATGCTTATTAGTAGTGCTGATTGGATACACTCGCGTCTATCTTGGCGTACATCATCCCAGCGACGTGCTTGCAGGCTGGCTGCTCGGCTTGCTCTGGGTGCAGTTGGCTTTCATTTTGAGAAGTCACTGGTGGAGAGTAGAATAAGCTGATAACCCAGGACCCAAGAAGATGTCTCTACTAGTCAATGTTTCGAAAATCGCATGGATCCCCAAATAGGGAACTTGCAGATGAGATCACGAACATTCCTTATCGATGTAATTGCACTTGCATTGTTGGTGTTGTTGCTGCAGGGGCGTCCACCTCTGTCTGAGAATGTTCACTTGATCAAGATGAAGATGTCGCTGGAACAGGTGCGTGCCATCCTGGGTTCAGAGACGACTTTTCCCCGATCTGAGTATGAGGAAATTTGCCAAACGGAAAATGATCGTATGGATATTGAAGATGATTTTCTTAAGGTAGATGCCATTCATTACAAGTTGCGACCTGCCTACTTCCCAACGAAAGGCGTGGTCTTGTATCACAAAGGATTGGACAAATATTCATTCACTGTGCCAATGAAAGATCTCAAATGGCGGTATGTCAGAACAGGCCGTGTTCTCTACTGGTTCGATCGCACTCATTGCCTTTGGCTTTTGACCGATGAATCAGGCCGAGCCTTCAAATGGGCTTTGGTGCCACTTACCATTGAGCGGGCAGAGTTCTTTGACCGTTGTGAGTATCTCTGGATGAGACTGAAACAATTCGTCTGGCGGTAACGGTGTATTGAGGTTGCCTGTCATACTAGCTTGCGGGTATCCTTTGGTCACGATGGTTGTGGGTAAAATGCAATAGGTTGATTGAAGCTTCCAGGACTTAGCCATGTCCCTTCTCGGCACCACTTACGATACTCGCCTGACTCCCGAACTGCGGAACCTGCAGATCGAGATCGAAGGCTACGCTCGTGACTATGGTCTCGATTTCTACGAGACCATCTTTGAAGTGCTCGATGCCGACGATCTCAATGAAGTGGCAGCCTACGGCGGGTTTCCGACTCGCTACCCCCACTGGTCGTTCGGCATGCAGTATGAGGAATTGAAAAAGAGTTACGAGTATGGCTTATCCAAAATTTATGAAATGGTCATCAATAACGACCCATGTTATGCCTACCTGATGCGTTGCAACCACACAGTAGATCAGAAACTGGTCATGGCACATGTTTATGGCCACTGCGATTTCTTCAAGAACAATGCCTATTTCGCTCATACCAGTCGCAAGATGATGGATGAGATGGCCAACCACGGCTCACGCATCCGTCAACATGTGGAGAAGTATGGCCAGGATGCGGTGGAATCGTTTCTTGACCGTTGCATGTCCATCGATGATCTGATCGATGTGCATTCAACAGCATTCAAACGCAGGGTCGCCAGCAGCCGTTATGATTTCACGCCCGAGGAGCAGGACGATTCACCTCGCGTTACCCGCTTCAAGAGCAAGGAATACATGAACGAGTTCATGAACCCGGCAGCGAAGCTGAAAGCCGAGGCAGAGGAACTCAAGAAGAAGAGCGAGCAGGCGGAGCATCGCTATCCAGAACAGCCAATGAAGGATGTGCTGCTCTTTCTGATCGAACATGCACCATTAAAACCCTGGCAACGTGATATTCTCAGCATTGTCCGTGATGAAGCATACTACTTCGCCCCACAGGGCATGACCAAAATTATGAACGAAGGTTGGGCCAGCTACTGGCACAGTACCATCATGACCCAGAAGGCCCTCCATCCATCTGAGATGATCGACTACTGTGATCATCACTGCGGCACGATGGCCCCCTACCGAGGCCGAATCAACCCCTACAAGCTGGGCATCGAGCTGTTCCGCGACATTGAACGCCGCTGGAACATGGGCCAGTTCGGTAAGGAATGGGAAGAATGCGACGATGCTGACAAGCGACGCACTTGGGATCGTAAGCTGGGGTTGGGCAAGCAGAAAATCTTCGAAGTCCGCAAACATTACAGCGACATCACTTTCATTGATACCTTCCTCACCCCGGAATTTGCTGAGGAGCAAGGCTACTTTTCGTTCAAATATGAAGAAGATGGCAAGCAATATGTGGTAGAATCGCGTGAATTTCAGAAAGTAAAGCAACGATTGCTGGCAAACTTGACAAATTTCGGCAAGCCGTGGATAACGGTAGTCGATGCCAACTATAAGAATCGGGGCGAATTGCTGCTCCACCATCGTCATGAAGGGGTTGACCTGAAGCTCAGCCATGCGAATGATACCTTAGCAAACCTGCAGGCTATCTGGGCGCGGCCGGTACATCTGCAGACCATTGTCGACGACAAAGCGACTATATTGTCCTTTGATGGCACCGAACACAGTTCCACGGGAATGGGAGACAGCGATGTCGAACAATAAATCACTCCTGAAGACCCTGAACGAACTCAAGGCACAGGGCAGCTTTCCCCAACGCATGCTGGTCCGCGATGCTGCAGTTGCAGCGACTGCGGAAATGGAAGTGCATCAACTGGATCGCCTTTCCATCGAATTGTCCATGCTGCGAGTCACTCCCGAGAAGCCCGTGAGTGAAACGCTCAAAGGCCGGGCCGAAATTCTGGCAAACAAAGTGACAGGCCTGATGGAAAAACTGAATGCCATCGAGATTGATGACAGTAAAGGCGAAGCGATGCTCCGCAGCGATACACCCGCAGCGCAGGATGCTCACAGAATCTATTATGAATTGATGCTGAACAAATATGGAGCAACCACACTGAAGCGTTATCAGGGTTCTACGATCAATGCACAACGCAAGGAAATACCCTTTGTGTTGACACGGGAAGCCTTGGCCAAGTTGATCACGGATTTAGCCTGCTAATGTATAACTCGGAAGCTGTGGCAGGGTCGTGATGGTACTCCATCTCGACCCTGAAGTCTTGCTGAGGGTAGTATATTTGCAGGGTCGAACACGAGTACATGTACGACCCTGCCACGGCATATCGGTGTTTCACTGATTGCCAGATTTGCCAGTTCATGCCAGCAAGGATGCGATGCATGTTGACAGGTTCCACGACTGCAGTTTCACCATTGCGCTATTCCCGTCCGGCGGTGCAGTCTCATGCAATGCGCTCCGGCTGGGGATATCACCTCGCTGCCTGCAGTTTGTTGTTGCTGATCGTTGCACTACGAGTGACATATCTTTGCCAAGTTGAAAACATCAGCCTAGCCAGCGATGAAGCTCACTACTGGGACTGGTCACGTCATCTCGACTGGTGTTACTACAGTAAAGGGCCGCTGGTTGCCTGGCTGATTCGCGTCTCCTGTTATCTGTGGGGCGCTGATGTCATGCCTGCAGTCAGGCTACCTGCCGTGCTGTGTAATGCCTTCATGCTGCTGGGTATTTATCTGCTGGTAAACCGCATATTCAACAATGCCCGCCTAGCATTTCTGGCCCTGGCGGTTGCACTCACGCTGCCATTTATTCATGTTGGCGGCTTGCTGATGACCATCGACGCCCCATACGCCTGTGCATGGACGTGGGCGGTGCTCGTTGCTCACTGCATCTTGTTTGCTCCCCTCTCCCCCGGAGGGAGATGGGTTGGGGGTGAGGGGGCACAACAACCATATACCACGCAGTATTTCCTATGGCTGACTCTCGGCCTCATCCTCGCCATCGGCGTATTGGCCAAACACAACATGGCACTCTTTGTTCCATCCCTCGGCTTGTTTCTCCTGCTCAGCCCGGCACATCGTCATGAACTGTTACGCCCAGGTTTCTGGCTGATGGCACTCACGGGAGCAGTCATCGGCGGAGGCCCTATTCTCTGGTGGAATGCCCAGCACGACTGGGTCACCTTCCTGCATGTAGGCACCCAGGCAACGGGAGCTTCGACTGCAACTTCAGGCATTCGCTGGCTCGGCCCGCTGGAATTCTTTGGCACCCAGGCTGCACTGCTGATGGGCTTGTGGTTTGTGCTGATGATCATGGGCTTTGCAAATTGTGGAGCACGATTGTATCGTGCTAAAGATAATACAGAGACACGATATAATCGTGTCCCACAGCTGCAGCAGCAACTGTTTCTGACATGCTTGGCACTGCCCATGCTGTTGATTTGCCTGGTATTCAGCTTCAAAGTCAGAATAGAACCGAATTGGACCGTAACTGCCTACATCACTGGGCTTATTCTTGCAGGCTGGATGCTCTGGGAGCGCTGGACTTCACCACGCTGGCGGCGGACTACCTATGTCGTCATGGGGTTGGGCGTTGGCCTATCCTTGATGATTCATTTCAGCTCAGTGCTATATCCTATTCATGCGATGTTGATGCCTCAGGTTTCGCCGCGCAAATGGGATCCAACATGCCGCCTCAAAGGTTGGGATACCCTTGCGAGCGAGGTCAACAAGTTGCGACAACAAGAAAAAGTGGAGCCCATACTGTTCGGTTCCACCTGGAGTTACACCGGTGCGTTGGCGTTTCATCTGCATGATCAGCCTACGGTTTTCTGCCTGGGGCCTGTTACAGGCAGTCGTTACAGTCAGTATGACTTCTGGCGGCCTAACCCGTTACACGATCCGGCAGACTATGCAGGCAAAGATGCCATTATCGTGGGTGAACTGTCGCCACAGGTGCGAGAAGCTTTTGAAAAGATTGAACCCACGCAGCGCGTGCAGGCACGAGAACAGGGACTGGTGGTTGCAGAATGGAATGTTACCATTGCGAGGAAACTGAAGCCAACAGGGTTTGGACTTACGGTGCAGAAATATTGATAACTCGAATTGTATTGTGTTTTTTCCTGGCGCTCCTTGGCATCATGGCGGTTCAATTTTTAACCGCCAAGACGCCAAAATACGCCAAGGAATACAAGCAAAGTTACCAATAGAGCGAGAGGTTTTCTAGGCAGGATTGAAGTTGGATTTACAATATCGCTCTGCATCTTACATCACTTCATCGGATTACTATAATTTCAACTTCCCTGTACCAGGCAGAATAATCGCTCAGATGGTACAACTCCTTGATCCAGCAGCCTGAATATTCGGAGGAAGTGCGCGGTGTCGAATTATCTTTTTACCAGCGAATCGGTCAGCATGGGGCATCCGGATAAGGTTGCCGATCAGGTTAGTGATGCGATTCTTGATTTTTGCCTGAAACACGATCCCATGAGTCGGGTGGCTTGTGAAACCCTGGTGACAACCGACCATTGTACCGTGGCTGGCGAAATCACCACCAAGGCACCGTTGACACAGGAAAATGTGGACAAGATCGTTCGCGAAACCATCAGGGAAATTGGTTACGTTGATCCCAAGATTGGCTTTGCTGCTGATACGGTTAAAGTAGTCAACTTGCTCCATTCTCAATCGCCTGATATCTCAGTTGGTGTGGATACCGGCGGTGCAGGCGATCAGGGTATGATGTTTGGCTTTGCCTGCGATGAAACCAAGTCGCTGATGCCACTGCCTATTTATCTTTCACATCGCCTGGTGGAAAACCATGCCACTATGCGTCGCAATGGACAGCTTAAGTTCGTGCGTCCCGATGCCAAGAGCCAGGTGACAGTGGAATACGATGCTCATGGCAAGCCTGTCCGTATTCATACGGTGGTGTTGTCCACCCAGCACGATGAATCGGTCATTGATAGCAGCAAGAAGTTCTCTACAGCAGCCCGTGAAGAGATCATTCAGAAACTAGTGCTGCCTACCTTGAAAGCCGAGCGGCCTGACCTGGTGAATGACAAGATCATTTTCCACATCAATCCCACTGGCATCTTCCTGGAAGGTGGCCCGCATGGCGATTGCGGTTTGACCGGCCGCAAGATCATTGTCGATACTTATGGTGGCCGAGGCCGACATGGTGGTGGTGCTTTCAGTGGCAAAGATCCCACCAAGGTAGATCGTTCTGCAGCATATGTTGCCCGTTATATTGCCAAGAATGTTGTTGCTGCTGGGCTGGCGAAGGAATGTGAAGTACAGCTTTCCTATGCAATCGGTTATCCCGATCCGCTTTCCATCTGGGTCAATACCAATGGAACCCTGGCGAGTGGCTTAACGGAAGACAAGTTGATCAGCCTCGTGCGAGATCACTTCCAGTTGACACCCAAAGGTATCATTGAGAGCCTGCAACTGCGAAGGCCAATTTACAAGGCAACCGCAGCTCATGGCCATTTTGGCCGTGAAAACGCTGAATTCAGTTGGGAAAAGACCGACAAAGCTGATTCACTGAAAAAAGCAGCAGGCAAGTAACCCGTTGGGCACTTTTCAACGTGCCATCAGTCTTGCAGTAATGAAAAGAAGCACGCTATTTAGCGTGCTTCTTTACGTTTGAGATCTTTCTTGCTTATTTCTTCTGAAACCGTTCCATGACTTCTTTCCAGGAGGAAAGGATGATGCCCTGTTCTTTGAGGAAATCCTGTACCTCGGCATCAGCAAACATCTTGTCTTCCCAGATGCGCTGCTGCCAGGAGCCTGTGATTTTCTTGAGGCCTGGGGTATCAATGGATGGGTGATAAATAATCTCATGCAACCCGGGTCTGAGCGAACGAATCAGCGTATAGAATTTACTTTTCTTTTCTTCGTACGTTTTGCCTGATTCTACGGCGTGAAAATCATCGAGCTTGGGCAGTGGGTAATCAGCAATCAGTTGCAGCATTTCGTCCCGCATGGGGTAACCCTGCTTGCGAAATTTGTCCATGGTGTACGGAGTCATTTCAATCACCATGGCTGGAACCTGTTTTTCCACTGCCAGTTTCATGTAGGCACGAGTAAATTCGGGCTTGGCATAGAGAGTTCCCATATGGGTATCAACGTGGCTGGGTTTCATACCCAGGCTGACTGCCCGGTTGTATTGGGCGAACAGTTCCGTCTCAATTTCCTTTTCGTTGGAGTTCATCACCACGCCGGGAACATTGTGGTGCAGGTAACCAAACTTGTCGTGGAGGCCGGGAACTTTATCTCTCGGAGCCACGGAACCCCAGCGGTAGGTTTTCCATTCGCTGGTGAGGGCCAGATGCAATCCAACATCATGATGCGGATTGGCGACACACCATTCAGCCATTTCGTTAAACCAGGGGCAGGGTACCATGGCAGCAGCTGAGCGGTATTCACCCTTGCTGAGAGCCCGCTGGGCAGAAGCATTGGCTTCGTAGCACATACCAATATCGTCGGCATGCAGAATGATCACTCGTTTATCAGCAGGGTATCCCAGCTTGGTAGACCAGGTGACCGGCTCACTGATGGGAACAGGCAGTACTGCCAGCAGGCAGTATAACAGGTTCATGTTGAAAACCTCAGACTACAGAAGAGTTCGATTCTACCATATGGGATGAAACTTAGTGTGCAAATAAAAAACCGGCTTCCCAAGGGAAGCCGGTTCAAAATTCAGCATGTCTAAAACTACTTGGCAGCAGGACCAGAAGCAGGAGCGGGAGTGCTGGGCTTCTTGGTTTCGCCACAGCCGATAGCGGTCAAGCTGACGATAACGAGAGCGATCAGAGCGATCTTCTTCATGTGCAAACATCCTTCATCGTAGGGTAACAAACAAAATGTCTGGATGAACACCATCCAGACGGTCTAACGTCTCAGACGTTATTTCGGTGGGGCGGGCGGAGTTTTGTCACCTGCACCAGTGGCAGGAGCTTTCTCGGCCGGCTTTTCAGCGGGTTTCTCAGCAGGCCTGTTGGTATCTGCAGCTTCATTCGGGTTTCTTATGCCCGCTGCTGCGGGACCAGCTTTGGTGTGTGTGGCTCGGGGAGTGTTAATAGCTTTTGGCTGCGTGCAACCGAGTGCCCCCACTACACTGGCGATTGCCAATAAAGCAAGCAGTTTTTTCATTTTTGAGTACCTGTCCTGGTAACGAAAGTGCATGAACTGAGAAGCTGTTCGCTTTCAGTACATTTACATTGATACGACCCCGTCAAGATTATTCCCGCCTTCTTGAAGATTTTCTGTATTTCTTTCTCATGGTATTTTTATCATCTTGATCTCCTGCAGGGAATAAAATCCCTTCCGGAGTTCCATACCTAATGCGAGTTGCTGTGCATGCCGGTACGTCTTGATTTCAATGCGCTGGTGCCTTTGCATTATCAGGATTTGTACCGTTATGCTTATCGGCTTTCCGGTAACAGCATTGATGCTGAAGACCTGGTACAGGAGACCTTCTGTTCGGCACAGGGTAACCAGGAGCAGTTGCGGGATTCTGCCAAGGTTAAATCCTGGCTGTTCAGCATCTTGTATCACGCATTTCTCTTGCATCAGCGGAGAAAGAGAAAATTGAGGTACGTGACCTGGGAACAGGAACTGGACCATGTGCCGATGGCAGAACCTGAACTTCCTGCAGTAAATTCAACTCAATTGCAGGCCGGGCTGATGCAGGTTCCTGAAGATTATCGAGCGGTTTTGATCTTGTACTACTTTGAGGATTTCAGTTATCGAGACATGGCTACGCAGTTGAGGATTCCAATCGGAACCGTGATGTCACGCCTGGCACGTGCCAAGCAGTTTCTGAAGCACCTGCTAAGCAAACATGTGGAGCATGATGAATGAGTTGTCAGGAAATTCAAAGCAGAATTATTGCCATGCGATCTTTCTCGCATGATGAAGATGCCCTGTTGACTGATGAAACCAGGCAACATGTGGCTCAGTGCAGTGGCTGCCAGAAATTATTGCAGACAGACACTCAATTCGATGCCTTGCTCTATCAGGTGATTCATCAGGTATCTGCACCTGAATCACTGGAATCTGGGATAAAGTGGCGATTGCGGCAACAGCGACGAGCCCGTCAGCGCAGCAGAACACTGTACTGGTCGTTATCTGCTGCTGCAGCATTGTTGCTGGCAGTCAGTGTGAACTGGTATCTGAACAGGCCATACGATTTGTCCAGCCTTGCTGTCTCGATGGCTACACTTGACCGACAGCACAATGCAGTCAGTTTTGAACAGTTGAATGGATTGCAGAAAATAGAACTGATACAGTGGCTCAAGCGTAACGGTTTCTCCTCGGACATTCCGTCCCGCATCAAGCTGGAACATCTCACTGGGGCAAGCGTAGTGGTAATAGGCGGACGCAAGGTGCCGGTACTGGAATTGAAAGCTGGTGGCGCCATCAGTCGGGTATGCCTGCTGCAACGACGGTTTTTCGATGAGAAGAAAGTCAAGCAATTGAAAGACAATGAAAACCTGTCATCATTTGTTGTTACTGACCGAGATGATGCAGCATCCGTGGGATGGATGATTGTGGAACGAGGCAGCGCACATCTGTTTATCGATGGATTCTTCCTGCCCGATGGTGCGTAAGCAACTCTCAAAGTTGCATGATGCCATTGACACTGAGCCTCCGTTCCCCCATCATCGAAATCAGAGGTTGGTAACTCATGTCAATGCGTTCGGAACAGAGTGAAACACCCCGCATCATGGGGAAGAAGCAGCGTATGGATGCGCTGCACCAGGCGGGTCGTGAACTTGCAGCGCTCGACCCTGAAATGCTGGCCAATCTGAATGGGCAGTCACGAGTTGATTTTCTCAAGACCAATATACTCCGCTGTGCCAGGCAGGTGCTCGGGCAGGACAAGGTCGATATCCGTCTGCTGAACCCGCGTTCCAATACGCTTGAACCGTTAGTTTGTGAAGGCATGAGGCCTGAAATTGCAGTTCTCAAATTGAAAGCTGAGCCGACCAACAATGGCATTTCCGGCTGGGTTGCATCACAAGGGAAAGCGTATTACTGCCCAGATGCCCGCAAGGATAAGCTGAATATCACTGGCGCTTCCAATGCACTTTCCTGTTTTACCGTACCCTTGATGGATCTGGGTAAAGTCATTGGCGTGATGAGCATCGAAAGTGAAAATGCCAATGCCTTCAGTGCCGAAGATCGTGCGACCTTCATGGAATTCGGGCAGGAAATCGCATCAGCACTACATACTTTGTGGCTTCTCAGCACCGAACGTGCTGGCCTGGTTTCACAGTCTGCGGAACTGGTAACTCGTGAACTGGCGCTTCCCATTGATGACATTCTGAACCATGCCAGTGCCTTGCGGGATCGGATGCGTAGTGATCCGGATGCCATGTCGAATCTTGATGTCATTCTGCAATCAGCCAGGAAGATCAAAGCCTCCATCAAGGAAGCAGCTACGACATTGCAGGGAGAAGACCCGCTACTGATGATGTCAACGCCACCGCCGGGCATCAAGCCGTTTGACTTGCGGATTCTGGTGGTAGAGACCGATGACCGCTATCGCAAGCTGGCACACAGCATGCTAGGAAAACTCGGATGCACGGTAGAAACCACACGCACCGGCATTGAAGCATTGGCACAGAGTAGAACCACCCATTACGACATGGCCCTGGTCGATCTGCGACTGACAGATATGACCGGCTACGATCTGTTTTGTAAGTTGCGTGCCGAGCAGCCTGAGCTTTCCGTCGTGCTTACTACTGACTTTGGCTATGATTCTACCCATTCCATCATCCGTGCGAGGCAGGAAGGTTTGCTGGGCGTGCTATATAAGCCGTTCCGTCTGGATCAGGTGCTGGAAGTGCTGATGAAGAAGACGGGTAGGACGGATTAACTTACATTCGATAAATACTTGCAAGTGCAATTGTAGAATTAGTTATTGCCATATCAGTGACTGAAACAGTTTGGCGTACTTGTTTGTTCTGGTATTTTTTTGCTTTGTCGAAATGCAGGTTTGGAGTTTAGCTATGGGTCTGACTTTTTCTGTTGGAAATCCACCGATGCCTTCACCGAGCCATTTGCAGAGCGTGTAAAAACGACCTTGGCATCATATTTCAATGGTATCGTTCTCGACTCTACAGAGAAAGCATACTACTCGAGTGAGCTTGCCTGGTCGGGTTGGAGGCTTCTGCAAGAAAAGGCCATTCAGACCATTGGCACTGATCGTGTACCACATCTACTATCGATGGATGCGTGGGTTGGTTGCTATGTACCTACAGAAACAATACCTGGCTCGTTCAAATTCGATGGCGAGAAAACACCTTTAGCAGTGGCATCCTTGCCAGCACTAATAAGTGAACTTGTGGAAGTCGGAAGTGTTCTTGCTTGCCCACAGATGACGAAGGCCTGCAAGTACTCGCGTCGAAATATCAGGACGACGATTTGATTGAGGAGGACGAGGATATACAGACCTACACGCAGCTGCTACTGGCTGCACATCAGGCCCAGAGGAGGTGCCAGGTCTTGTGGATTGTCAAGTAATTGCGACATCCGCAAACACATGTATAAACAACTGTTTTGGCAATCGAATTGAAGTTAAGGGGTGGAACAACATTCAACAACTTACGAGTCGTTCTCTAACCGCTGTGCATTTCTTTTATTTCTTTGCAATCGAATTGCTGTTCCCTTATCGTGAGTGCATCTGAATTAACATCAGGGGCATGACCATGTTACGTCTTTGTGTCAAGAGTTTTATCTGGCTGGGCTTGCTTACATTACTCATCGTCGGTTCATCGCACGTAACAGCTTCGGCTCGTCATGAAGAGAAGCCATTATTCACTCGGCTCATTGGTTCACACACACTCATGTTTGTGCATATTCGCGTTGGCGAATACCTGCAGATGCCAATGGTGAAAGGTGTACTGGATAACATGCAGGATGTTCGTGCGGAGGCAGAAAAAGGAATTCGCCAGGCGTTGGGTGTTGGATTGACCGATCTTGAGACTGCCACCATTTACGTTGATCAGCCTCGCGTAGTAAACGGCGATGTTCATGAACCTCGTGAGCCTTACTTTATTTTTCAAACTAAGAAAGAAATACAACTCGATGCACTCAAATCAGCAATTGGGGAACGACAGAACGTCGTCAAGTTTGGAAAATACGATGTAATGGTAGGAGACAAACTGGCAGTTTCGTTGCTCGACAGCAAAACCATGTTGATGATCGTGATGCAGGATCGGCGGCGTGAAATGATCCAGCAGGACTGGCTCCTGCACTTCGCCAGTCTGGATGCTGAAAATGAACTGCCTGATGGCTTGAAAGAAAGCGCTGCACTGGCATCTGCCAGCAAACATATCCTGGTCTCCGGCTTCCATATTCCCAAGGAACTGGGCACTGTACTGCAGGATAAATTGAAGCAGGCTCCTGCTGCCATGGCACCATTCAAGTCACTGGCTCAAGTGCAATCAGGCGTCATCACTGCTGATTATCTGCCGAACAGCGAAAATGATTTCCAGATGGTATGTCGAGCCCGATTCTCGGAGGAAGGTCAGGCGAAAGCGGGCATGGGAGCCATTCGGTTTGCTATTGCAGCTGGCAAGATGGCGATGACCAGTTCGCCAGCCAGCAATGATCCTGAGATCAAGGAAGCGTTCATGCTCGCCAACAAGCAACTCGATGCCATCAAAACCGAAGTCAAGCAATCAGAACTGCATATTTCCTATGGCATGAATAGTAAGTTGATGATACCTCTTCTGGCATCCGCCATTGAAAGGGTTCGTAACGCTGCGGATCGTATGATCAGTGGGAGCAATATGCGGCAACTGCTGATTGCCATGCATAATTACCACAACGATTATAACTTCATACCACCTGCAGTTTCGATGAAGGATGGAAAGTCACTTCACAGTTGGCGGGTACACATTCTGCCTTACATCGAGCAGGATCAGCTTTACAAACAGTTGAAGATGGACGAGCCCTGGGACAGCGATCACAACAAGAAATTATTTGAATCGGTTCCCATGCCCAAGATGTTTGCCCATCCAGGCAAACGAGATGGTGATACGAAGAAGACCTATTATAAAGTGTTCGTCAGCAAACCTGAGAAGCAGCTTCGATCCGGTTTCAGGTTTGGCAGCAAAGTTACCTTGGGTCAAGTGGCAGTGCAGGATGGAACGAGCAACACCATTGCCATGATCGAATCTGGTCCGCCGGTGCTGTGGTATCAGCCGGAAGATATCGAATTTGATGCTACCGTTGCTTTGCCGAAGCTGATCAGCCCCTGGAAGAACAATAAAGTTTCAGTGACCTTTTTTGATGGAACCGTCCGCACCATTTGGCTGGGACAAAATGAAGCAGTTTTGAAGGCATTAATTACCGTCAACGGAAATGAAGAGATCGACATTTCCAAGTTGGAAAACGAGGAGAAGAAGTAAACTCAACTGATTGTATTTCTCCGTTAATGCGATAAGGATTCTCACATGCTGCGACATTGGTTAACGGGTCTATCGTACCTGGGTTGCCTAGCAGTGCTTCTGGCCTGTTCCAGTTCAGATAAGCTGCAGGCACAGCATGAAGCCAAGCCGTGGTTCGCGAGGTTGATTGGCCCGCAGACCATGGTGTTCGGACACCTGCGTGTTTACGATACACTGCAAAGGCCGTTCTTCAAAATGGTGCGACAGCAATTAAAGCAATCGGGCATCGAGCCGTTCAAAGAAATGGAAAAGATGCTGGGCATTGGCCTGGATGACATCGATAGCGTAACGGTTTATGTGGAACAGCCGGAGATTGATAATGGCAGACCGAAGGAACCACGGAGGCCGCACATTTTAATTAGTGGCAGGAAGCCGATTGCTGGTGATGTTGTGCGCAAATCGCTGGGGGATGAAGTAGCAACTACAAAGTTTGGTAAATATGAACTGCAGCAAGGGAAGAGTATGGCATACTCGCTGCTGGATGAGAAGACTTTGCTGTTGTTTTCTATTCCAACTGGCCCGCAACGAGTGGATCAACAGTATTTCCTGCCTTACTTTACACAGTTGGAAGCTGAGGTTGAAGTCAACAAAGCAATGCTGGAAAGCATCAATCTGGCAGTCGGTGGCAAGTATGCAGGAGTTGCTGGTTTTCGGATTCCGGAGGAACTGTCAACATTATTGCAGGCAGAGATGAACAATGTGCCACCAGCCGCTACTCCATTCAAAGCACTTGTCAAAGTACAGTCAGGCCAGGTGAGCCTGCAATTTGTGGACGACAGCCCCAACGATATCCAGTTGCAGGTTCGTGGTCGGTTTCAAGACGAGAAGGCAGCCCAGGCAGGTCTGGGATCCATCAAGTTTGCCATAGCTGCTGCCAAGATGTCTGTTTCCAGTATTGTTGGCGGAAATGCGGCTGAGAACAAAGTTACAGCGCAAGCGATCACCAGGTTATTCGAGGCCATTAAAACGGAAACCAAAGGCAGTGAAGTACATCTTTCCTACGAGGCCAATACTCCCATACTCATGGCATTATTGTTGCCTGCTATTCAGAAAGTGCGCGTTGCAGCCAACCGCACTGTGAGTGGTAATAACATGCGACAGGCATTGATTGCCATGCACAATTATTACAACGATTATGATCGCTTGCCTGATGTGGTCAGCATGAAGGAAGGCAAGCCATTGCACAGTTGGCGAGTGCATATTCTGCCTTACGTCGAGTATGACCAACTGTACAAACAGATCAAACTGGACGAACCATGGGACAGTGAACACAACTTGAAGATATTCGAATCAGTGCCGATCCCCAAAATCTATGATCACCCTGGGCAGAACGAAGGAGCAAACAGGAAGACATACTACAAGGCCTTCTACAGCAAGCCTGACAAGAATCCTGCTGCAGGGTTCAAACTAGGAGCACGTACCACGTTTGCCACCATGGTTGATGGGACCAGCAACACCATTGCCCTGGTGGAAGCAGGTCCGCCTGTGCTCTGGTACAAGCCGGAGGATATTGAGTTCGATCCGAATGTACCGTTACCAAAGATGGTAAGCCCGTGGCCTGATAACCGCGTTCAGGTGGCTTTCTTTGATGGTCATATTCAGTCGTTGTGGCTCGGTCAGAAGGAAGATTTGTGGAAAGCGTCTATCACTGCGAACGGTGGCGAAGTGGTGGATCGGTCAGGGCTGGAGTTGAAGGAGAAGAAATAGGTCAGCCGCCAACCCGCCACTGGCTTAAAGAGCCGATGGCTAAAAGAAATTTACTTGCCTCCCAGTTGGTTCAGCAGACTTACTAATTCAATCGCGGCCAGGGCGGAGTCGCTGCCTTTGTTGCCTGCTTTGCCGCCGGCGCGGTTTTGTGCCTGCTCCAGAGTATCGCAGGTGAGTACGCCGAAAATGACGGGGATACCGGTTTCTATCGCGACCGATGCAATGCCACCTGCAGCCTGGCTGCAGACATAATCGTAATGATCGGTTTCCCCTTTGATGACACAACCCAGACAAATGACAGCAGCATACTTTTGCGATTCGGCCAGTTTTTTGGCAATGAAAGGCAGTTCAAATGCTCCGGGCACCCAGATCAAATCTAACTGATCATCGGCAATGCCATGCCGGGTGAATGCATCTTCAGCGCCTTCGATGAGGCGATCCACAATCAATTGGTTGAACCGCGATGCGACAATGGCAAATCGCCCGGCAAAGGGTGTCAGTAAACCTTCGATGATATTCATGCATTCATTATCTTGTATTCCGGGTGATTTGTCCTTACGATCCTTTCGATAGTCAAAACAGGTTCTTTACCAGAAATGGAAACGGTAACGATTATGCCAGAGGTGCTGGGGATAGATATTGGTGGTGCGAACCTGAAAGCAGCCAACACGCGGGGCGAGGCGGTGATTTTGCCATTCCCGCTATGGAAACAGCCTGACAAGCTGGCTGGCGGTCTGATGGAACTTTTAGTACGGCTGCCTCACAAGGGGCCAGTAGCCATCACCATGACCGGTGAACTATGCGACTGCTTTGAAAGTCGCAGCACGGGGGTGCGACATATTCTGAAGGCTGCAGTAGAAGCGTTCAAGAATCAGCCTGTCTTTGTCTGGAGAAACGATGCTCGCTGGGCCAGCACCAGTCATGCCCACGATGATCCCATGCCGGTCGCCTCGGCCAACTGGCTCGCCTCTGCAACTTACTGTGCCCGTTACCTTCCTCACGACAGCGGTTGGTTTTTTGACCTCGGCTCCACCACGCTGGACATGATACCGGTTGATCAGGGCAAAGTAGTTTCCACCAGCAGAACCGATCTGGACCGATTGTATGCAGGTGAACTGGCTTACCTCGGTGCCAGCCGAACGCCAGTGTGCCACTTGCTGCAACAGGCTGATCTGGAAGAAAAGACAATTACGCTGGCAGCAGAGTTCTTTGCCACGCTCGATGATGCCATGATCATTCTTGGTTATTCACCTGAACAGCAGGATGACCGACAGACTGCAGATGGCAAGCCCCGCACCAGGGCTTATGCTCTTGCCCGCATGGCACGCATGGCTTGTTCTGACCTGGATGAACTGGGAGAAGCGAACGTTCAGCTTCTGAGTGAACAAGTTATCGCAGCGTTTCGAGAAAAGCTGAGTGGCCAACTGCAGCGAGCACAACTTAGTTCCCATCCCTGGGGTGGCATCATCCTGGCTGGTTCTGGCGAAGGCATCCTGGCAGAAGAAGTTGCCATGCTGGATGATACAACGAATCCGGTGGTTTCCATGACTGGACGATTGGGGCCGGATGTTTCCTCAGCGCTGGCAGCTTACTCGGTAGCAGTGCTCTTATCGGAAAGGCAATCCAAATGAAGAAGCGACCGGTGGTCATTAAAGTGGGTGGAAGCCTGCTCACCCTAAAAGCACTGATTCGGGAACTCGATGAGTTTCTCGATCATGTCGGCACGCATCAGGTGGTGCTGCTCACCGGTGGTGGCTTGGCGGTTAAATCCTTGCGAAATATGAAAGGTAAAGCCCGGCTGCCTGAAGAACAGGCCCACTGGCAATGCATCAGGCTGATGAGTGATCTGACTCGATCACTCTGTGAACAACTGCCCAATTCGGTAGCAGTCAGTACCTGGGACGAAGTGGAAGCCGCGTGGAAATCGGATCGCTATCCCTGCTTCATGGTGGAATCGTTCCTGCGAACGGATGAAGAAAACAAGAATCACTTGCCTCATACGTGGGATGTCAGCAGCGACAGCATTGCAGCCCACCTGGCAGCGAAGTACAAAGCCAATTTGATACTGCTCAAAGCCTGCGAGTTGCCCGCCAGGCAAGTGAAAGCGGAAACACTGGTGAAAAAGGGCATTGTGGATGCATGGTTTCCGCAAGCAGTGAAAAAAGTCAAACGCTGGGAAGTCAGGAATCTTCCCGGAGGTACTGCACCAGAGATAGCACTCGATCTTTCTTCAATTGCTGGGCGCGGTCGTTCCCGTCGCAAACCACGCCGCGTACCGCGATGATATCAGGCACCACTTCCTTCTTCAGCACAGCAATATCGTGGATGCGCAATGAGCCAGCCAGGGCTAGTGCAATGTCGTGGCATCGACAGAGTTTCTGCCATCGTTGCAACTGTCGAAGCGAACACCAATCAAGCAGACTGCTGCCATCCTTGATGCTGGTATCAACAAGGAGAACAGGGGTATGTGCTGATAGCAATCGAGCCAATTCTACCCATCGAAACATTTCATCGAAGTGTATGCCATGTACGCGAACATGGTCAGCATAAACAACGCCAACCATTTGAGTGGGATGCAGTCGCTGTTGTAATTGAAACCAGTATCGATTGGCACGTTGTCGGTCTGCCAGTGTCGTCAACCGGGAAAGACCTACCTTGGCCCAGATAATGCCAGAAGGAATTGGCTGGTGTTTTGCTTGGAACCATTCACCTAGAGCCATGCTGACAGGTATATTGCCTGCTTGTTTCACAATGTTTGAAACCAGTAAATTGGATGGACGGCCTAGTGAGCCGCGCGAGGGATTTTTGATATCCAGGATGTCCACGCCAGCCTGAAGGGCATCGTGAGCTTCCTGTTCGGTTCGTACACTGACCAGCAGACGGGTTTTCATGGAAATCAAATGCAGTTGATTACAAATACGCTGCTGATAGATCAGCATAACCCATTTACATTAGATGAAATAGTGCCTATGCCCACTCTTGCTTACATTGCGCTCGGAAGTAACCTTGGCGACCGTGCTGGTTATCTGCAGGCAGCTATTTCCCGGTTGCAGCAGGAACCCGGCATTCGGGTGGTGAATGTTTCCAGTCATTGGGAAACTTCTCCTGTGGGCGGCCCGGCCGGGCAGGGGGCATATCTGAATGCTGCTGCTATTCTGGAAACGGACTTATCGCCAAAGGCTTTGTTGAAGGCACTGTTGCAGGTGGAAGCGGAGCAGGACAGAAAGCGTCAGGAACGCTTTGGACCTCGCACGCTTGATCTGGACATCATGCTCTATGGCGATCAGGTGGTGAAAGAGCCGGATTTGACCATTCCCCATCCTCGCTTGCACGAACGTCGGTTCATGCTGGGGCCACTGGCCGAGATTGCTCCCCAGGTTGTACATCCTGTATTCAAGCGTACTATAGCGCAATTACTTTCGGAATCAGGTCATCGTCCGTTGTTGGGCAAGCGTGCGCTGGTAACCGGCGCATCCAGTGGTATTGGCAAAGCTATTGCGTTGCAGTTGGCGGAGCATGGTGCCGATGTCATCGTCCATGCAAGGCAATCTGGTGCAGCGCTGGATCAGACTGCTTCAGCTATCCAGGCGATGGGCCGATTTTCGCACACGTTGCTGGCTGATCTTGCGTATCAAACTGCCTGCACAAAACTGGCAGAGGAAGCATGGAACCACTGGCAGGGTCTCGAAATTCTGGTGTGCAATGCCGGTAGTGATATTCTCACTGGTGCAGGCAAGGCTATGAGCTATGAAGCCAAGCTGGAATCACTCTGGCATGTGGATGTTGCAGGCACCATTCACCTGTCCCGTTCGGTGGGCGCTCGGATGAAGCAAGCCGGGCAGGGTACGATTTTGACCATGGGCTGGGATCAGGCTGAATATGGTTTTGATGGGGAAAGTGGCGAACTCTTTTGTACAGCCAAAGCTGCTGTAGCTGGGTTTACTCGCAGCCTGTCGCTTAACCTGGCACCCGAAGTGCGAGTAAATGGATTGGCACCAGGTTGGATCAAAACCAAGTGGGGTGAAAAGGCGCCGGCAGAATGGCAGGAACGGGCAATCCAGGAAGCTCCATTACGTCGCTGGGGCACTCCCGAAGAGATTGCGAAAACGGCAGCCTGGCTTTGTTCGCCCGATGCGAACTTCATCACCGGGCAGATGGTGCGAATCAACGGCGGCGTGATCCGCCATTGATCAGCCGACTTTCAAGAGTTCCACTTCAAACGTCAACTCGGCATTGGAAGGAATAATGGGAGGATAGCCTCGCTCGCCATACGCCAGGTTACCTGGAATAACGAGCTTGCGCTTACCACCCGGCATCATGCCGGCAACACCTTCGTCCCAGCCTTTGATCACCATGCCTTTGCCGAGCACAAAGTCAAAAGGTTTCTTGCGATCATGGCTGCTGTCGAATTTGCTGCCGTTTTTCAGCCAGCCGGTGTAATGGACGGATACCTTGTCGCCCGACTTGGCAGCGGTGCCTTGTCCGGTGGCAATGTCTTCAATGGATAAGCCGCTTGCAGTTACAGGCACGTTCACCTCAATTCTTCTGAAGAAGGTGATTTGTCTATTTACGATTGGTCACGCTGACGACTTCGATTTCAAAGAAAAGATCAGCGCGAGGTGGAATAACAGGGGGTTGTCCACCCTCACCATAAGCCAATTGATACGGAATGATGAGCTTGCGTTTACTGCCAGCTTGCATGCCGAGTAAGCCTATTTCCCAGCCTTTAATAACTCGACCTTCGCCGATGGTAACAGAATAAGGCGCTTTACCAACGTTGCTGTCGAATTTTTCGCCCGTTTTGAGTGTACCGGTGTAAATGACACCGATCTTGGAGCCGATTTTGGCTTTATCCCCGTTGCCCGTAGCCAGATCGATGTATTTGAGTCCGGAATCAGTTGTTACCTCTTTCTGCTTCTCTTTGGGGATATCTTCGCTAATTACAGGAGCAGCAGGCGGAGGTGGCGCGTTATGAGATTCAAATTCATTTTTGATCCGGTCAGTTAATGAATCTGGATTGCCACGAAATGACAGGAAAACTGTTAGCAGGCCCAACGTAACGATTGCAATGATAACGTAAAGCAATTCCTGTTTGAAAATACCAAGTCGACTCACGAAAGAACCTCCGCTCGGGTGTACTTTTCCCATGTGACATTATCTATCCTATCGAGAGATTTCTGAATGAGGCAAGTAATTTTCAACCAGAAGTGAAACCAAAAGAGGCTGTGTTTAGTATATTTTCGTGACTGTCAGGATGGAGGACAACCTTATAAACTCATGATTTTCTCACGCAAAATGAAATGTTGAGGAGTGTGCCGATAGTTGATAGTGAGTTTATCTGTTTAACGTAAGATACATGTATCACACCGGAAGAGACCCACGATGCTTAAGTATCTGTTACTGGGTATAGTATTGATCAGTTTGGCAGGATGCAGTGAAGGCACTGCAGCCCCTGTTCAGAACACAACTGTTCGTAAACTCCAGAATTCCGGTAGTCTGGCTCCGAGCGTTGATGCAATTACTACTCCCATTCGCATTCCAGAAGCAAAGCGTTTGAGCCTTGGCACATTTAAATCTCCGACTCCCGATCCAAAATTACCAATAGCATCTAATACACAAGACAGAAATACAGTTGATGTTTCCGCTGAACAGGAAAAGCGAGGCGGGAATCGACGAAACGGCAAATCGGAATTTCGTGCACGATTGGAACGTGAATCAGAAAGTCAGGCTGAAGGTTCCAGCAAAACTGTCGCGAGCGAATCCAAACCGCAATCGAAAGAAGCTGTTGCTGATGTAGCAGCCAAAAAAGAAAACAGCAATCCTGTCGTGTTGCAAGCACCAACCTTTACTTCAGCAAGTACACTATCAACCACTAATGCTGGTACTCCACCGAACATGGTCGCGTTTGGCAGTGCGAACAGTACTTCTTCCCGCAATTTCAAGAAGCCCAACATGCCGGGCAACGTGCCTTCCTGGTTCAGCGAAAATGATAAGGACAGTGATGGCCAGGTGGCAATGAATGAATGGCCCGCGGATCGTTTTGCTGAATTCAGCAAATATGATCGCAATGGCGATGGCATTGTGACGCTGGAAGAAGCGATGCGAACGGTTCCCAAGGCGGCTGCAGTAGCAGTTGCACCCCCGACAACTCCATCAACCACTACTGCACCAGCCAATACAGCAACTCCATCTTTGGGCACAGTGCCAGCCACTGCCCCTGTTGCTGTCTCTGCACCTGCTTCTTCAGTAGCTAGCCAGCCGGGAGTGCGTACCAGCTTTACCATGAGCGCTGGTGGCGGAGCACCGGGAACGCCATTATCTGATGATGACGCCAAGCGGCGTGCTGATATGGTCTTCATGTTTGCTGATACCAACAAGGATAATATCCTGGATGCAGCTGAAATTGAAAATGCCCGCAGCATCCGCAGTGTCGATTGGAAAAAGTACGACGCCAACAAAGATGGCAAACTTGATAAACCTGAAGCATACGCTCTGTACAAGGCAGAAGGTAACAACATGCGAGGCGGCGGCATGGGTGGTGGACCAGGTGGCGGCGGGCCGTGGGGTGGAAATCAGGATGAACGCATGAAGGCCATGTTTGACAGGCTCGACAAAAACAAGACCGGCAAGCTCAACAAGGAACAGTTCCCCGGATTCTGGCAGGATCGCTTCGATGAGTTCGACACCAACAAAGATGGCTTCGTGAACCTCGATGAGTACAAGGTTGGTTTTCAGAAGATCATGTCCAATGCAGGTGGTCAGGGCGGTCGTGGTGCACGTGGAGGCTTTGGCAACGACGGTGGCCAAGGCCGTGGTCGAGGTGGGTTTGACCGCTGACTTGCATTTCTGTTATGATCTTTAACAGTCCGGTGACTCTGGAACCGGCTGTCAGCATCATACACCTTTCTGTTGGCTGTGCTACAATACAAACATGTCTGCAGTTCAGATACATCCAGCAGCCAAGGCAATTCCTCCAGAATTGAGGAAGTATCAACTCACGCAACTCCCCAAAGATCTGGAACAACTTAAAAAAGGCGCCAATCACCTGCGGGTGATTGCATGGTTCATCTGCGTGCCAGCAGTCTTTATGGGTTTTGTCAGCTTCATGTTTCTGCTGATGAGACCCATGCCGGGCAACCAGTTTCTGTTCCTGATCATGCTGGCTTTTCTGGGGGTAGCTGCCTTCTATTTCTCGGTAAGCAACTATATTCGTCGTGCCCGCCGCTGGGCAGTCTATGTAGCAATTCTGGTTGCTATCCTGCCTATCCTCATCACCATCCCGTTGATACTGATGCCAAACATTGGTATCCACAAACGAACGCCCTGGTCGATGGTTATCGAGATGATCTATCTGATCGGCCACATCAAGATGATTCGCGATCTCATCATCTGTCTGGGTGCAGTGGATCGCATTCACTGGGCAGCCAAAGTCCGATCCTCTGCTGAATCCCAAACGGATCCGTGGGATATCTCGTCTTAACAGCAGGAGTCAGAACATGTTCAAACTCTTTCTGGTCATTGCTGTTCAGTTACTATTATTGACGATGCCCGCCTGCCTGAACGCCCAGTCCTCCGCCAAGGCGAGAGAACTCGTTGAGAAGGCAATTCAGGCGCATGGCGGTCGCGCTGCACTGGAGAAGCTGTTAACCGCCAGTTGGAAGGGGCGGGGTTTACTGTACCGCGACGGCAATGAAGAGAAGCCTTTGCCATTTTATGGCGACTGGCACGCCGAGAAGTTTGACAAGTATCGCTATTCGTATGCATTCAAAGGGGCAGGTGGCAATCTGCCAGTCACCAGCGGCTTTCTGGATGGCAAAGGCTGGCGAACCATGCGGGTGAATCGTGGAGCGGACGATCTTCCTGAACGGCTCGCCCAGGCCATGAAGGAAGAAGCCCATGCCTGGTATGTCAGTCGGCTGGTGCCTCTGCTGCAGAGCGACTATCAGTTAACAACGCTCCCAGTCACACAGCGCGACAACAGGCAGATTCTGGGACTGAAGGTGGATCGCAAGCAGTTCAAATCGATGTATCTGTTCTTTGACAAGCAGAAAGGATACCTGACTTATATTGATCGTAAAGTGGCTGACATGGAGAACCAGCAGGAAGCCCTGGTGGAAACCAGTTATCTGAACTTCCGGAAAATGGGAGAGGCGACACTGGCACAGTCCATCACCATGCGACAAGGCAAGAAAATGCTGCTGGAAATTGAAATGGAAAAAGTAGAGCCTAAAACGTTCTTTCCGCCCAAATTCTTTGAGAAACCGCCTGAACCCAAGGATGATTAAAGCGGTTCATTCCGATCTTGCAACAATTGGAAGAATGGCTATCGTCTCCTGCTTCACTTGGAAGTATGGGGGGAGCTACAACCATGTCGTGGTGGTTGCCGTTATTGATTTTTGTGGCTGAAACCTGTGTCGTTACTTTCAGTACCTTGCGCAGCATCTTTGTCGCCCGTGGATTCAAGAAATATGCCGTGTGCATTGGTTTGCTTGAATCTACCATCTGGCTATTCGCCATCGGACAGGTTGTGTCCAACCTGTCGCACTGGCCCTGTTCGGTTGCCTATGCGGTAGGTTTCACCTTTGGTAGCTTCCTTGGTATGTCTATCGAAGAACGGCTGGCCATAGGAACACAAGTGGTACGTATCATCACGAGCAAGCCGCCTGCCCAGTTGATTCACAAACTGAATGAAGCCAACTTTGGTGTAACGCGAGTGGAAGGCGATGGCGCTACCGGACCGGTCAGTGTGATTTTCACCATTGTCAAACGCAATCAGATGAAGGAAGTGGTTCGCATGTTGAGGAAGTTTGATCCTCATCTGTTTTACACGGTGGAAGACATTCGAGCAGCACGTAAAGGGGTTTTCAGGCCGCGCCGATCAGCGTCAGCTTCGCGGATGACATTCAAGCATAAACTGGAACAGGAAACAGTTCAGCTATAACTCGGGGAAATGCTTCCCCTGACCGGTGAATGCAGTAGAATAAGTTGCATGATACCGAGGTATTGCCATGCCCATCCGCATTCTGATTGCTGACGATAATCCACAAGGCGTGGAACTGCTCGAGGCCTACCTGGATGAACTCGGCGCAGAGATACGTACCGTGGGTGATGGGGAAGCGACCTTGAAGATGGTCAAGGAATGGAAGCCCGACCTGCTGCTGCTCGACATTATGATGCCCAGAATGAGCGGGTTTGAAGTATGCAAGCGGTTGCGGGCTGCGCCGGAAACCAGCAACCTGGCTGTCATGATGATTACTGCACTCGATCAGGCGGTGGATGTGGATCGGGCTGTGGAAGCTGGCACCGATGATTTCCTGACTAAGCCAATCGATAAGACAGAGCTTCTGCTTCGGGTACGGGCTCTACTGCAAGCCAGCAAGTCTGAAGATGAACTGGAACGAGTTCTCGAATATGTTGACATCGTTCAGCATGGTACGGTGTCGGTTAAATAATTTCCCGAATCGCAGTACCATCGCCCAGCATGGGAACAGGCCTGCCGGTGTGATCGAGAAATGTTTGGTTATAATCAATTCCCAGAACGTGATAAATAGTAGCTAAGATGTCATAGGGTTTCAGCGGACGATCCACCGGGTGTTCGCCTTTGCTGTTGGTAGCGCCAATTACTTGTCCGGTTTTCAAGCCGCCTCCGGCCAGCATGACGGAAATAGCGTTGCCCCAATGATCGCGGCCAGGGACGGTGCTCTGGCCAGGCAAACCATTGTTCAGCCTGGGTGTTCGGCTGAATTCGCCCATCACAACCACCAGCGTATCATCGAGTATGCCCCGTTGATGCAGATCTTCGAGCAGTGCGCCGACGGCCTGATCCATCGGCCTTAGTTTCATGCCGTGCGATTCCTTGATGTTGGCATGGTCATCCCAGTGAGGCATATCGACTGTGACAAAAGTAACGCCAGCTTCCACCAGTCGGCGAGCCATCAGGGTGTAGCGTGCCCAGGCTGAGTTGCCATACCGATCTGCGGTGCGCGGGTCTTCTTTATCGAGATCAAACGCGAGTTTGGCCTGCTTACCCAGCACCATGTCCATCGCTTCATGCTGGAAGCGATCCATCGACGACATCGCGCCACTTTGATCGAGTTCCCGCTGGGTCTGATCCATTGCCTGGAGCAGGTTGGCTCGATGCTGCATCGTTCCACCCTGATCGCCTTCCATCTGCTTCAGCCACTTGGGCGTGCCGATGGGGCGAACATCCGTCGCACCGAGGTATTTCGCTTCACGATCCACATCAAAAGGGTTGTAAGCAGCGCCAAGGTAGGCAGAGCCCTGGTAGCCGGGGAAGAGATAGACCGATTCCGCGGAAGGTAAGCCGACATAAGCAGGCAGCCCTGGCCGGTTGGGGCCTTTCACTCGTGCGATATAGGAACCAACCGAAGGGTACATCTGTTTCAGATTAGCAGCGTTGGAACCGAGCCTGCCTGTCAGCATCCAATGGGCAGCGGCAAAGTGATCGCCGTTATCATGATGCACCGAACGAATGAGCACCATCTTGTCGGCATGCTTTGCCTGGAAGGGCAGCGATTCACTGACATAAATCCCAGGAACATTGGTACGGATGGCACCAAAAGGGCCACGATACTCAGCCGGTGCAAAAGGTTTTGGATCGTAACTCTCCAGGTGGCTGGGACCTCCGTCAAGCCAAATCAGAATTACTGATTTCTTTCGAGTGGCTTTGCCGTGAGCTTGTAAACGGAGCAGGTCAGCAGAGGTTAGTCCGAGTACACCAAGGAAACCGGCTTTGAGTGCAGTGCGACGTGTCATGTGCTGGCAGTTGCGGGCAATATGCCCTGATTGCAGGTGTAACAAGACAACATTTCTCCGAGGCGGGAAATCAGGCAGGTAAACTGGCAAGATGATGATATTACACTGTGGCGCAGCGCATATTTCAAGAGGAAACTGCCAGTGATGCTGGTTCGGTTACATCAGAACGTTGCCAGACCAGTTCGAGGTCCTTGTCGAATATTTTTTCGAAGTATTTGCCTTTTTGCGACGCCCCCCAGATGTCGATCTCGGGATAACTCTCGGAGAAAAGTGTCAGGTGAACGAGCTGTCCCCGAACATTGCACTGCACTTTTCTGATGCTGCGTGTATGCGAACGATCCATGCCATCAGCCAGGCGAAGGATGGCGCTGAGTCGCCGAATGGTGGTCTGATCAGCTTCTGACATTCTGTGGTACGCATCGTGTTTGCGTTTGGGTTCCGAACGACGATGATAGCGGGCAACCTGGGCGACTATTTCGCGTTGTCGCGGCGTCATGCCATGGATGTTGCCATGTACAATGAGGTGGTAACTGTGGTGGTGGTGCTTTTCGTAATTGACCAGTGTTCCGACCTCGTGCAGCCAGGCGGCGAGCATGAGCAGGATGCGTTCTGAAGCAGGCAACTGCAGAGGTTCCTGCAGTTGGTCGAAAAGATTGGCACAGAGATGGGTAATCTGTTGTGCGTGTGCTTCATCCAGGCCGCAGACTTTGCCGAACTGCCTGGCAGCC
The DNA here is from genome assembly GCA_016795155.1 of Planctomycetia bacterium. Lineage (NCBI taxonomy): Bacteria > Pseudomonadati > Planctomycetota > Planctomycetia > Planctomycetia bacterium. Next base: position 114,737 of record JAEUIE010000057.1, read on the forward strand.
TGCATCAGGGCTTCGGGGTCTTCCGCGACTTGGACTGCTTCAATTTTCCGTGGACCGTGGTACTTGTCAATCATGCGAAGCAGCAGGCCATCGCGAACTCCCTGATCGTGAATCACCAGGCGGTTCACCTGCATCCATTTCATGATGCGTTCAATAACAGCAATGCCTGCCACGATAATATCGGCACGATCAGGATTGAGACCTGGTACCGTGCGGCGTGCGGCAAGCGGTAGAAAGCTAAGATGATCAAGCACGTGGCGGACATCGCTGCGGGTCATTTCATAACCACCCACGCCGCGACGATCCAGTCCTCGCATACGAAGCGAAATATTGGCCAGGGCGGTAAAGGTGCCACCCGCGCCGATCATGAAGTGCGGGTGGAAGGCTGCTACGGGCATGGTTTCGGTGAGCAGTTTCTTCAATCGCTTCCGCAATGCCTTCAAATCCTGCTTACGGGGAGGGTCGTGCTTGATGCAGGCTTCAGTCATGCGCACTGCACCAATGGGCATGGAGTGGATGTCTTCGACCACGCCGTTAGCAGCAAAGATGAGTTCGCCGCTGCCTCCACCCAGGTCCATGAGTAGAACCTGCTGATCCTGCAGGTCGAAGCGTCGCTGAGCAGAGAGAAACGAGAGTCGCCCTTCTTCTGCTGGGCTTATTATTTCGATGTCCAGATCGAGGTGTGCCTTGACTAGTTGAATGAACTCCTGCCCATTGCTCGCTTCGCGCACGGCACTGGTGGCAATGGTTTCCAGGTGTTCGACTTTATGGCCTTCCACCAGGGCTTTCATGCGGCGAAGAGCATTTACCGAATGGGCAATCGCTTCTGCACTTAATTTGTTGTTGTCTGACAGGCCATGAGCCAGGCGAGTCGTTTCTTTATGATCATCGAGGATTTTGTAATTGCTCTGTTCATCGGTAACTTCCACGATCATCAATCGGATGGAGTTACTGCCAATATCAATGCCGGCCAGTCTGCTCATGGAGAAACTAGACTTTCTCAGAGATGATTTCCACCTTATTGTAATATCAACGGCAGCGGAGTTATGGAATGAGATTGTCAACTTCGCTGAATCTTCTTGGCGGTGTGATTTACAGATTGAACCGCCAAGTTGCTAAGGAGCGCCAAGGTGCGCCAAGAAAAGGCACTTCAAACGCTGTAAGTGATTCAATTGAGTACAAATCGAAGTGCATTACATTCATGCGACTATTCCTTGGCGATTCTTGGCGTTTTGGCGGTAAATATAATGAACTCTGAAGTAAAACCTGCGAAAGGGCATAAGATGAATCGCTGGCTATTCAAGGAAGAGCCTGAATCGTATTCGTATGATCGACTCGAAAATGATAAGCAGGCGAAATGGGACGGAATTTCTAATGCACTGGCATTAAAGAACTTGCGTCAAGTAAAACGAGGAGATCAGATTTTCTTCTACCATACGGGCAAGGAAAAGGCTATCGTGGGAATAATGCAGGCTGTCGCTGATGCTCACGTTAAGGCGAGTGTCAGTGTGCAGGTTGCGCCGGTACGCCGATTGGTGCAGCCTGTATCCCTGGCCACCGTCAAAGCTGATCCCGTTCTGAAAGATTGGGAGTTGGCGCGGCTACCCCGGTTGTCTATCATGCCCGTTTCCGCTAACCAGTGGCGGCGAGTATTGGCTCTGGCCAAGAAATAGTCGTGCTGGCTGTGCGGTGCCTGTTTGACGTTTGAGATAGTTGGTCGAAACCTACGTCAGCAGGGAAAGGAAATGTATATGGCGGCCTCCTCTGCCGCTGGAAAGCAACACGCTTCAAAAAACGGTGATCACGAACCTGGCGGGCAAGGTACGTCTCATAAGCTGCTGGAACACCTGGCAGATTACAAAGGTATCATTCTCGTATCACATGTGCATCCCGACCCAGACAGCCTGGGCAGCATGCTCGCATTGGCTTATCTGTTCAAGAAGAAACTGAAAAAAAACAGCATCATCACGCGGGATGGTTTCATTGGGCGTGCTGAAAACCAGGCCATGGTGCGGTGCCTGGATATTGATTTAAAGCCTATCGAAGAAATAACCTGGAAAGACAATTGCGCTGTGGTCATGGTCGATAGCCAGCCTAACACCGGCAGACATACTATTCCTGAAGATGTGGAAATTGCTGCGATTATTGATCACCATGAATTCAGTGGAACTATCAAGGGAGTTCCTTTTGTCGATGTGCGTGCTGGCTTGGGTGCTACCTGCACACTGGTGACCAAATATCTGATGGAACAGAAACTCGATCCATCGGAAGAAATTGCCACCGCACTCTTTTACGGCATCGAATCGGAACTGACAGGGTATCCACGGGAAGCAACGCCCCAAGATGATGGAGCGCTGCTTTATCTCTATCAGTATGCCAGCAAGGATTTACTGGCAGAGATCAAGTCAGCACGTTTACCTTTGCCTTACTTTGAAACACTAATACAAGCATTGCAGAATTCGTTTATCTACGATCATCTGATCATGTCGTGGGCTGGTGATCTGGCTCAGCCTGAACTGGCAGCAGAGATTGCAGACTTCCTCATTCGGTTTGAAGAAGTGGCCTGGGCATTTGTGTGTGGCGTATACGAGAACAACCTGATCATGTCGGTTCGCACGGTCAATGCAAAAGGCAGAGCAGGGGAACTGCTACAGGAAGTAGTGGAAGACCTGGGCAAGGCAGGCGGGCATGATCGTCGTGCTGGCGGCTCGATTCCACTCGAAAGCACGGCTCCTTCGGCCCTGGAAAATATCAGGACGATTTTGCGCAAGAACCTGCTGAATGCGCTGGATATTGATGAGCAGCGAGGGCAACGGCTGGTAGCTCGTCGTGAATTGCTGGAAAGCATACAAGGTTGATGAAGTGAATCAGCGACTGGTAATGTTGTCTCTGGTGGTGCCTGATTACGACGAAGCCATTGCATACTATACGCAAACATTGGGCTTCCAGTTGATGGAAGATTCGCCTCGCGAAAACGGGAAACGCTGGGTAGTAATCAAGCCTGTAGGTAACGGTACCGCTTCGTTGTTGCTGGCCCAGGCAGCAAACGATCAACAGAGAAACAGCATAGGAAATCAAGCCGGCGGACGCGTGTTTCTGTTTCTGCATACTGATGATTTCTGGCGTGACTACCATAATTATCAATCGCGTGGCGTGAAGTTTCTGAACGAACCACGTGAAGAGGAGTATGGAACGGTTGCAGTTTTCGTTGATCAATATGGCAATAAGTGGGATTTGATTCAGCCAGCAACAATTAAGTCTAAATAGTAACAAAGAATTGAAAAGAAGCAGTGACAATTCTGAAAGTAACATCCAGCTAAGGCCGATAAACGGGGTGGGGAACCGTCTGTCATCTGAGATGGCACGCTTGCTGGCGTTGCCGGAACTTGACAAGTGTTAACTGACTGTGCTAAGGCTGGTTAGCATTGACTGCGTGGCCTGCAGTTTCCCGACTCATCCAGTTTCACCGGGCAACCTGTTCACCTGTCTCTAACTCCTGATTTTCATTAGGGTTAGAACCGAACAACCAGAATCATATCGTAGATGGGTGAGAATCCATCAATTGGTATGACAAATGCTTGATGTTGCTGGAAGCCTGTGCAGTGTGGGGATAGTGTCCACCCCCAGCTTGCAGTTCTACGGATTGGGATTGCAGGTATCTGTACAGATAGTTATTACGGGGGTCATGTGTTTCTGACAGGAGGTCTGGTGCACATGCGGAAATTCATGTTGAAGTTGTGGAATGATGACCGTGGCGCCTTGTTGGCAACGGAATGGGTCTTTGTTTCCACGATTATGGTGGTAGGTGTAGTAGCCGGGTTGAAATCAGTTCAACAGGCAGTGGTGACAGAACTGGAAGACATGGCCAATGCGATTGGTTCGCTAAGCCAGTCTTATACCTTCTCAGGTACCAGTGGCTGTGCAGCATCGAGCAATGGCTCACGCTATCAGGATGCAGCTCATGCTGTAAACCTGACATCGAATGCTCAGGCGTTCAATGATGCAGCGGGTGCCGGCTCAGTCTGTCCTGACTAAGTAGTACGCAGACCTCCAGAGACACATTTTGTGTCTTTCCGGTGGACACAAAATGAGATGATGATCAGGCCACCTTCGGGTGGCCTGTTTGTGTTTTGACAGTGGATGTTGGTACGCCTCTGTACCCGCAATGTGCCCTTGCAATTGGCAGCCCGCAGCGCGAGCGAGGGGTGATGTGCAATGACTTCAGGTTATTGCAGCTTTCCTGGCGCTCGGGCTGCCATCGTGATAGTACGTCTTGAACGAAGAGACTGTTAAAATACTCCGACAATAGCGACTCTGCCGCTCCTGCGGTGTAAGCTGCCTCGACTTATCCGTCTGCGTAAACCTTTCCTGCTGACAAGACTCTGCCGAACAGGGAAGATAGACCTTCTGATTTGCTTCAGCAGGATCTGCTCCCATGACTTCGTTTCTGTTTCTGGCGCTGTTGGTCTCTAACCACGACTGGTGTCCGGACTGCGATAAAACGCCCGATGTTGAACCGCCAGTAGTGGCGCTGCGTGTGCTGGCACCACAGAAATCAACAGATACCGGCATGATTACCTATCGCGTCATTGCCACGAATCGTTCCATCGCCAAGGCATTTGACATTAAAGTGAAACTCGATCTGCCTGAGAAAACCACATTTCATGCAGGCAACCCGCAGCCTGATAAACAGCAAAACACGCTGGTCTGGAACATTGGCAACATGCCGGGCAAATGTCAGCGACAGTTTGAAGTGACTCTGAAGACCGATGCGGATAGTGTTGTAGAAGCATGCTTCCGCATCAGCTATGAGCATGGCGTGTGTGTCTCCACCATCACCGCGTGCAAGCCACCGGGGAAGGCAGAGACTTTGCCTGTACCCAAAACTACCGGACAACTGAGCCTGACAAAAATCGGCCCGGCCAGGCAGGGTATGGGAACGCCGATTTTGTATTCGATGACGGTAACCAATTCAGGCAAAATTCCACTGCGTGAAGTGGAGTTGGAAGACGTGTTTCCTTCTAATTCAGTTTACGTGCCTGGGAGTGCCGACAACCAGGGACAACTCATGGGCCCAGAAAGCAAAAGAATGTTGTGGCGACTGGGCAACATGTTGCCTGGAGAAACGCGAACGGTGACATTCAAAGTCAGGCCAAACCAGGTTGGGACGTTTCTGAATGTAGCACATGCCCGCGGACTTGATCCCGATGGTCTGAAAGTACAAAGCCCCGACAGCCACGCCACCACTGAAGTCAGCGGGATGGCGACGATTTACATGGAAGTGAAAGACCTGCAGGACCCGGTGTTTGTCGGCGGCTCAACGATGTATACCATTCTGGTGCGAAATACCGGCACCGCATCAGCAGGTAATATCCGTTTGCAGGGGGAAGTACCGACGGGTTTGCAGACAACGCGGGTAATGCCAGAGAATGAAGGGGCAGCTGCCGGGTTTCGACCAGGTGAAGGCCGCATCAACTTTGCGACATTTAACCTGGAGCCCAAACAGGAAAAACTGTTTCAGATTGAAGTACGAGCGGAAAGAGAGGCTCTGTACCGATTTCGGGTGTTTCTGACTTCGGATGTGCTGGATCCTGCACGTGGCGGACTGGTGGAGGATGAAACCACCACCGTCGTTAATGAAAAGCCGGTAGATTCGCAGACGCAACTGCAACCACCTGGCAAGAGTGATCAATTAGCCAGGCAGACAGCAAAATAAAAAACGGACGCCAATGGGCGTCCGTGATGGGTTTTGTTGAAGCTGATTACTTCTTTTCTTCAGCCTTCTTCTCTTCGGTTTTCTTTTCTTCCACTTTCTTCTCAGGATCGCGTTTGCCGTTCTTGCGTTCAGGCACTTCAGGTTTTTCGCGATTGAGCAATTCAGGCATGTTGGCTACTCGCATAGCCGTTAGCGCCATCACTTGGGAGCCTTGAATTAGGTCTGGCTCACGTGCTTTATCGAGCGTATCGCTCTGGGAATGGTGAGTCAGGTAGTACTCAGCGGGGTCTTGCCGGAAGGCAAAGCCTGGAACACCAGCACCATCAAAGGGCAGGTGATCGGTGCCTCCCTGGGAACCCGTCGTGATATCGACGTTCAGTTCCTTCAGGCTGACCAGTTCAGCTTCCAGAATGGGTTTCAGCACAGTGCGGCCTTGCAGTGGAATGGAAAGTACGCGGCCTGTGCCGGTATCGTGCACCAGGGCCATGGAGATGCGCTTGAGTTCATCTTCATGAGTTTTGACATAAGCTCGTGAGCCATGCAGTCCTTGTTCTTCACCGGTAAAGAGTGCAATGCGAATGGTGCGCTTGGGACGAATACCTTCCTTGGCGAGTTTGCCCAGCGTGCGGGCAGCTTCGAGCACCACCGAGGTGCCTGTGCCATTATCTGTAGTGCCTTGGCCGAGATCCCACGAGTCGAGGTGAGCACCGATAACAACGAATTCATCAGGCTTCTCGGTGCCTTTGATTTCACCAACCGTGTTGTAAACCGTAATCGGGCCAGGGATAATCTTGGCTTCGATTTCGACTTCAACCTTAACTGGTGTCGCATCCTTGCGGGTCAACAGTCTATAGAGCATGGCATAATCATCATGCGACATGAAAAGTGAAGGCAGCGGATCACCTGCTGTGCCTCGATCACCCCTACCCCAGGAACCTGTCATATTGAGCAGGCCGTGAGGCTTGGCAGAATCGGTGAGCGTGCAGGCTACACCTTCAGAGCGGAGGAACTGATCAATCGACCGCATGAAATCAGGCGAACTGCCACCACCACCCGGACGACGGCGTGGCATGTTGGACGGATCACGAGGCTTGCCGATGTCAGCGATGGGGCGGACATCGGAAGGTTTGCTGCGCATGATAATAGCGTTTTTCAGTTTGCCTTTGTACTTGTTCAGTTCTTCCTGGCTGGTGGCATCGAGGAAGATCACTTCGCCAGTCAGTTTGCCTTGAGTGCCTGGCGTCCAGGCGCGGGAGGCAACGGCTAGCCAGCGATTGGTGTTGGGTTCCACCATCTTCATGCGGGCAAAGCCACGTTCCCAACCAGCGGGGATGGTGTAAGGCTCCAGTTTGACGTTCTCCAGGCCGTAGCTTTTGAACTTCTCTAAAGCCCAGTCGTTGGCTCGTTTCAGGTTTTCCGAACCGGTGACTCGTGGTCCAATCACATCGCTGAGATAAGTAAGGTTCGACATAATTTCCTGTCGTTCCTTTACTTCATTGATGATGGTTTGATCAATTTCCAGAGGAGTTTTTGATGCCGTCTTGGGGGCAGCATCTTCGGCCCAAACCATCGCGCTGATCATGCATACAATAGCGGCCAGACAGGCCATTCGCCACACGGATTTCATTCGCACATCTCCACAGATGAAGGTCTTGCAAGTCAAGCTATGGTGTACCGCTTGCACCGGCAGATTGCCAGAAGAAAGCATGTTCTCATGGGATTATCAGAATTTGATCAGACAACGGGAACCGGGCTTTGCCATTGATCCACATCCTGCCGGCAATGGGGGGTGAAATGCTCAATGCCCAGGGCTGTTTGGTAAGCCTGCAGACCCAGTTCACTCAGTACAGGCAATTGTTCAAGTTGAATACCAACGATGGTTCGGTAGAGAATGACTTCATCGTTACGATTGATGTTGACAAGCTGAGTATGCGGATACGCAGTGGTAGCCACCTCACCCAGTTTGATGCCCTGTGGCGATTCATTCGCCATCAGAAACACAGCTTCGCCTGTATGATCATCATTGAGGAAATGCATCATCGGCTCTGCTTCATTGTAAACTTTCTGAAAGGCAGCAGCGGTATCGGGGTTCTTGTCAAGAAACAATCCTGCTGCATCATCGAGCACTAATCGTTGTTCAAGAAAACGTTTGGCTTCCTGCATGATCAGGTCGCGGACAGGTTTCAGCTGGTCAATCGTAGAAAGACAAAGTTCCCCGATGCGTGGATGCGATTTTTCCATGCGCTCGGAGACAAAATGGTCGATCTTGTCGAGATCATAACTGGTGATGCTGTCAACAAACTGCTGTACGGCCTGCAGCATGTCGTTGCAGCCATAGGGAATGATGACCGATTCGGTGATGCGATTGACCGTGACAGGCTTTTCGGGCAATTTCTCCATGTCGAGAGTTGCCTTCTGCAATTCGAGCAAGCGGCTTCGGCAAAAACGAACATCACGGGTCTGATCAGAGCAGGCGCCACGGAAACCGATATAGACTTTAGAGATGTACTCATTCATGACAGCCCGCAGTCGAGCACGGTAGATGGCGAGCAGACGCTCGCCGGGAGTGGTCATGCTGGGCCACTTCTTTTTCGGCACAGCTTTCAGGCGATCATACTCAGCTAAATCCTGCCGTAGATATTCGAGAGCCTGAACGTATTCTGACTGAGCCTGTTTGGCTTTGGCTTCATGGGAGGCAATCCAGCTATCGAGTTTGGTGATAGCGTAGCGGAGAGCCTCTTCGGTAGCGCCCATCCGAAGGCCTGATTTATCGAGATGTCGATAGACTGTGAAGACCAGTCTGGTAGCGCCGGTACGGACTACCTTTTCGCAGGCATCCTTGAGCGCGCGATGCAGCTTGGTGTTGTTCTCCGCGAGGTCCAGCGGGTTGGCGCTGGAGCCTTCGCCCGTGGAACCAAGACTTTTGACGATCTCCCTCAATGCTCGTTTCACTTCATCGCTGTTGGGCAGCTTTTCATGAATGCCATGCTGAAATGGGGCGATGATCGTTTTGATGATGTCTTCGCTGGAGTAGCCGAGCGAACGTTTGGCAGCCAGTTCAAAGTACTGAAACAGTGATTCGGGCGAGAGTTTCTCGTAGTGGAAGAAACCATCGATCCGGTGCCTCACGACATTCTGTATTTCAGGTGTCGCTGAGATCAACCATTTGTCGAGAATGCGCTGGAAGACCAGATGCGAAGCTTTGCGGATGAGCGCGCGACGAGGCGAATTCAGCACACGAAGCCCCATCGTCTGATAAGGCGATGTGCCAGCAGTAAGGCGAACAGGATCAGCCACGCGACCGAGAGCTGTTGTCAGTAGTCGGTTGAGCACTTCAGCTACCTTCTGAATCTGAAGCGGTGCGTTATCCTTGCGTTCCTGGGTTGCAGCGGGGCGTGGCGGGGTTTCAATGAGCTGCACCTGCGTAAACGGTGGCGTGGAATCTTCTACCCATTCAGACTTGGATTCATAGATGGCTCGGAACGGCATGCCAGCCTGCTGATAGTGGTACAACTCATACAGCGCAGCTACGGCATTGGCTTCAGGCAGATCGGCAGCTTCCATGCAGGCATCATCAGGCACATAGCAGATGCCGACGATTTCAGGTTCCGCGATATCCATTTTCCGCATGAGGTGCTTGATGATGTAGGCACAGTCAATCATCATGCCGCTGGCGGTGCCACCCCCAAGATGTCCCACGATATAGATGCGTGGAGTGGTGGAAAGAAATGATTCCTTGGTGTTCTTTTCGGTTTCGGCTTGAACCACCGGGTCCATGATGGTTTTGAGGTCGCGTTCAAACCTGGCGCTGAAGGAGCGATAATGCTCAATCAGAGCCAGTCGCCCCAAGGCACGGATGCCACTTGTCATCTGCGTCCGTGGCATACGGTAGAGAATGTTGGTATTCAGCCATTCTTCCACGGGCGGCAGGCTGTCACGTGACCGGATGTAGCGTGCTGGCCGGTTCAGTCGGGTTAAAACCAGGTCTTCATGGGTATCGATTCGTGCCAGGTGATCGCCGGGAGGAGCAGGATCAGTATCGACGGCAATGGATCGAATGATAGGTAAGCCTGACGGGCCGTACTGCAATTGCAGGCTTTGTTTGAGCCATTGCAGAGTGGCGCGTCCGAACTGCCCCAATCCAATCAATATGGATGGACGCAATACTCCCGTAGAAGAGTCCTGAATGGGAGCAACTACAGCACGCTGGGGTGATGGTTTCCTTACCTGAGTAATGAGTCCGCTGGCCATTCGGCTGCCAACATGATGTGTCACCGGGCCCAGTTCGAAGTAATCATCTACCCGAAGCGACGTACCAGCAATAGTGGCGTCTGGTGGCTGAGACTTCCCCCGCATGGGGCTGACTGGAATCGGGCTTTTGGGAGCCAGTGGTATTTCAGGAATTTCGGTCGGCGCTTCCACTGTAGGTTTCAGCAGGGAATGACGGAGCATGTGCACCATCGTCATGCAGTTTTCCCAGCGGTCACCTGGCTTCTTGGATAGTGCCTTTGAGATGATGTGGCGGTCAGCCGGTGGCAATGGCTCAACGTTGGGTACAGCCTGAATGTGCTGCATCATCAACTGCTTGGCATTGGTGCCACTGAACGGGCGAATGCCTGTCAGAAGTTCCTGAAAGACAATGGCCAGGCTATACTGATCACTGCAGCGGCTGACATAGCCTTCAAATGTTTCGGGTGCGGCATATACCGGTGTTACTCCACCGGTAACTTTTGCATTGACACCTTCCAGATCTTTCACCAGGCCGAAATCGCCAATCTTGATGTGGTTGTACATCAGGAAGAGATTCTGCGGCTTGATGTCGAGGTGAAGCAGGTCGTGCTCGGTGGTCATAATGTCGAGTGCTTCAGCGATTTCTTCCATGTATCCCAGCAACTCTTCGCGGGGAATGCCCATCAGACCTTTGCTGCGGTAGACCCGGAACCGATCATACAGATTGCAGTCGGCCAGTTCCGTGACAATGATCAAACGGCCTTCAATGATCTCATAGCGTTCAATGCTGAGGATGTAAGGATGTCGAATATTCTTGATGCGTTCAATGGAACGCAGTTCCTGTTCTGCCTTGATGCTGTCATCCACCGCACCGACATCTTCGAGATCGCCATAAACGAATTTGATGGCTTTCTGAATCTTGCCTGGAGCTTCACATTTCCAGACTTCACCAAATCCACCACCGCCCAGGCGTTCGATGAGCCGGTATCCCGGAATGGGTTCAGCATCGGCTTCAATCAACAGGGGCATGGGCACTCATCACACGGAATAATGGCTCTCAACTCTAGTTCGCAGTGGGGGATGTGACAAATCGTTGAGATTGCGCAGATTGGAAACTGAGGCGAATCCTGGCAAGGATCATCGTGCGATTGATACTACCCTGATATCTTTCCTGTCCAGCGTGGATTCACAATGTTTAAAATTCAGGCCTGTTGCTATTTGTTTTCTGCTGACTAAAATGTAAGTAGGTATCCCGCTATGAAATCCTTGCGAAATAATTCTGGTTTGCCTCCTGCCTTGCTGGCACATCTCTTCCTGCATTAGCGATTCAACATATTGTCTCATCCGTTGCTGCGTCAGTTCGACTGAGCGCCTCCGTTAATTTGAATCGTTTTATTGAAACATAACCTGAGCAGGACTACTCACATGTACCCGAAACTGGAAGAAACTCTGAAGAAGTATCAGGAGCTGGAAGCCCAGATGGCTGATCCTGACATCATGACTGATGGCCTGCGCTATTCCAAAATAGCGAAGGAACATGGCACACTTGCCAAGCAGGTTAAGCCCTACCAGAAGTTGAAACAACTGGTTGCCGAGGTTGAAGCATTGACTGCAGATGCGGCTAGGGAAACCGATGCAGACATGAAGCAGATGATTGAGGACGAGATCAAGGTCAAGACAACTGAACGTGAAGAACTGCAGGCGAAGATCGAAGACATGCTGCTGGTTGATCCCGGCGAAGACTTCGACAGCATTATTGTTGAAGTACGGGCCGGCACCGGTGGTGATGAGGCATCGCTCTTTGCCAGCGATCTTTTCAACATGTATACCCGCTATGCGGGCCTGAAGGGTTGGAAGGTTGAGACACTTGATTTCAGCCCGACCGATGCAGGTGGATTCAAGGAAATCAGCTTCAACGTCTCGGGCGAAGGTTGTTACCGATTTCTGCGCTATGAGAGCGGTGGCCATCGTGTACAGCGTGTTCCCAAGACGGAAACCCAGGGGCGCATTCATACTTCAGCAGCAACCGTTGCGGTGTTGCCTGAGCCGACGGAAGTGCAGATCGACATTCGACCTGAGGATATCGAAACGCAGACGTTTTCCTGCGGTGGCCCAGGCGGTCAGCATGTGAATAAGACGCAATCCGGCGTGCGATTGATTCACAAACCAACCGGAGTGGTTGCTGAGAGCAGGCAGGAACGTAGCCAACATAAGAACAAAGATATCTGCTGGCGTATGATTAGAACCCGCATCTACGAAGCACAGCAGGAAAAAGTCAACAAGGAACGGGCAGCATTACGCAAAGGGCAGATTGGCACGGGCGACCGCAATGACCGTATCCGCACGTACAACTTCCCACAGAACCGCGTGACAGATCACCGCATCAATTACACCATGCACAGCCTCGACAAGATGATGATGGGGGAGATGTACGATCTGGTGCGAGCACTGATGGATGAGGACAAGAAAGAACAATTGGCGCAGTTGGCAGGCAAGCCAGCGTAATTAAGGTGGTCATCTAGCTCCACGAGCTGACGGGATGTGCAGAACGATTAAACATTATTCGAGAGATTTCGTAAGAGGCATCAGGTACATCGTGAATCGCAGCATCACGATGAGGCGTGATGCCAACAATCCTGATGCTTACAATCGTTGATGATGCCTCTTCCCGTGACCTGGTTTTTATGCTGTAATATCCAAATCATCCCCGCCTTTGCTTGCAGGTTGTTATGCGCGTAGTCTGTTCACTTACCACCATACTGCTGGTTGTTCTCTGTGGTCTGCCTGCGTTCTCAGTTGATGACAAAATCGACTATGAAACGCAGGTGTTGCCTATCCTCAAATCAAAGTGTTTTGCATGTCACGATGGCAGCAAGCAGAAATCGGGGTTGCGGCTCGATGTTCGTTCGCATGCGCTCAAAGGTGGCGAAACAGGCAAGCCGGCTCTGGTAGCGGGTAAGCCAGCGGCAAGCGAGTTATTTCGAAGAATCACTTCAGAAAATTCCGAAGAAGTGATGCCGCCCGGCAAGAACAAGTTGACGGACCAAGAGAAGGAAACGCTCAAGAAGTGGATTGCATCAGGAGCAGCCTGGCCTGATAAATTCGCCAATGAGAAAAATGATCCGACCAAGCATTGGGCGTTTCAGCCACCGCAGCGATCTGCGTTGCCTACGGTAGTGAGGAAAGATTGGACACGCAATGCTATCGATCATTACATCCTTGCAAAACTGGAAAAAGAGGGGTTAACCCCGTCGCCCGAAGCAGAGAAGATCACACTTTTGCGACGATTACACTTCGATTTGACAGGTTTGCCACCTACCCTGAAAGAAGTAGATGAATTCCTGGCGGATCAGAGTTCGCAGGCTTACGAGAAAAAAGTGGATGCACTGCTGGCATCGCCTCACTATGGTGAGCGCTGGGCACGGCATTGGCTCGATGTGGCACGCTATGCCGACTCGGATGGCTACGAGAAAGATAAATCGCGCCAGATGTGGTTTTACCGCGACTGGGTGGTGCAGGCACATCATCGTGATATGCCTTTTGATCAGTTTATCCGCGAACAGCTGGCGGGCGACCTGATGCCACAGGCTATACAGGATCAGATTGTTGCAACGGGGTATTTGCGGAACTCCATGCTCAATGAAGAGGGCGGGGCGGACCCGGAACAGTTCCGCATGGATGCGATGTTTGACCGCATGGATGCCATCGGCAAAGGCATTCTGGGGGTAACCATTCAATGTGCCCAGTGCCACAATCACAAGTTCGATCCGATCAGCCAGGAAGAATACTACAAGTTGTTTGCGTATCTGAACAACGATCACGAAGCCCAGCGAGTGGTCTATTCACCAGATGAGCTTATGAAGATTGCGAGCCTGCAGAGTCAGATGCGAGCTTTGGAAAATGAATTGCAGCATAAAACACCTGACTGGAAACAGCAGATGCAGGCTTGGGAAGAAGAGCAACGGAAGTATCTGGCCAAGTGGGTGACGCTCGACAAGCTGGAAAACGCTGGCGACAACGGCCAGCGATATATTCATCAACCGGATGGTTCTATTCTGGCGCAGGGGTATGCACCAACGAAGTTTGATACGCACCTGCGCGGGCCAGTTGCAGTCAAAACGATTGCAGCATTCCGTTTGGAGATGCTGAATGATCCGAACCTACCTTGCCAGGGGCCGGGGCGTTCCTTCATGGGGACGTTTGCACTGAGCGAATTCAAAGTACAAGTGACCGACAGCAAGGGGAAGAAATCGAACATCAAGTTCAGCAGGGCCTATGCAGATTACAGCAACCCGACACGCGATCTGGAAGCCAACTTCGATGATCGCTCCAACAAGACACGCATCACTGGTTCCATTGAATTCGCCATCGATGGCAAAACTGATACCGCGTGGGGTATCGATCAGGGGCCAGGCCGACGAAATCGAACACGCGTGGCGATCTTCGTTCCGGAGAAGCCCATCACACTGGACCCAGACAGCAAACTTGATGTATACCTGACGCAGCAGCACGGCGGCTGGAATTCTGACGACCACATGAACAATAATCTGGGAAGGTTCAGGCTGAGCGCGACCGAATCGGAACAGCATAACCCCGTGGTATTGCCACCCGCTATTCTGGACATTCTGCAGAAACCTGAAGAGCAACGAACAGCATTGCAGCAGGCAACTTTGTTCAGCCAATGGCGGGCTGCTGTCCCCGCATGGAAAACCGTGAATGATGAAATTGAGAAACTCTGGCAGCAATGGCCTGCGGGTTCCACGTCGCTGACAGTGCAGTCGATGGATCAGCCTCGAGATACCCGGCTATTGAAGCGGGGCGATTTCCTCAAGCCAGATCGTTCGGTGCAGCCCGGTGTACCGATCGTCTTCCATCCGATTCGTAAGCCTGATGCAGCGGGGAATCGGCTAACATTGGCAGAATGGATAACAGATAGCCGTGCTCCGACAACCGCTCGTGTTGTGGTGAATCGGGTCTGGCAGACCTATTTCGGAACGGGGCTGGTTTCTACTTCCGAAGATTTCGGGTTGCAGTGCGAGCCGCCTTCGCATCCGGAACTGCTCGATTGGCTGGCAGTGGAGTTCATGGAGCAGGGCTGGAGCATGAAGAAACTGCATCGGCTGATTGTCACCTCGGCAACCTACCGGCAATCATCGAAGGTGAACCCGGCACTGGCAACGAAAGATCCCTATAACCGCTTGCTTGGCCGCATGCCCAGGCTGCGCGTGGAAGGGGAAATTGTACGTGATATCAGCCTGTCGGTGAGCGGCTTGCTCAATCCGCAACTGGGCGGGCCTGCCATCTTTTCCCCGGCACCGGCATTTCTGTTTCAGCCACCTACGAGTTATGGACCGTTTACCTGGAATGAAGCACAGGGTGCGGATAGATATCGCCGGTCGCTTTATACGTTCCGAAGACGCTCGACGCCTTACCCGATGTTGTCGGTGTTTGATGCACCCAATGGCGATGCCGCTTGCATCAAACGGGTGCGATCCAACACGCCATTGCAGGCTTTGACCTCACTCAATGAAACGGTGTTTATCGAAACTGCTCGAGCACTCGGGCTGCGGATGATTAAAGAAGGCGGAAATAGCGATGCAGATCGCATTCGGTATGGCTTCCGGGTGTGCACCAGTCGCTGGCCTTCAAAAAGTGAACAAACTGCACTGGAAGCGATGTTACGCAAACAACAAACCAGGTTGGCAGATGGTTGGCTGATACCAGCAGAGGTGCTGTTTGGCAGCCCACAGTTGAAAGAGAAGCTGCCGCAGGGTGTTACACCAACCCAGTGGGCAAGCTACATGTTGCTGGCACGAGTGTTGTTGAATCTTGATGAGGTGATTACGAGGGAATAGGTCTTACTCAAAACCACAATCGCAACCCCACCATGGGGCCTTGCAGTACACTGTTGCCAATCTGCAGATAATCGTAGCCTGCAAAGACTTCGGAATACTTCCACACCAGGCCTACACGGCCGGTGGCGCGGAAGACCCAGGCGTTGCCCAGCGTGCCAGTCTCGATTTGTGCTCCCAGTGAGTAGGGTGCACGCGGAAAGCTCTCGAAGCCATAGACAAAATTAACACCCCAATCGGTGCGGGTCTGATCACTCAGAAAGCGCGTGCCCACGCCTGCCCGGAACTGAGTCTTGTTGGATTGTGCAAAGCGGTAAAGCACGTTGACATCGCCGATAGCCAGTCGATCGTAAAAGTTCTGGTGGTTTTCTTCATAGAGATGAACTCCGCCGCCGATGCCAAAGCGGCTTGTGGTATCAGCGAGGAAGGTGATGCCGAGCCGGTTGATACCGTTGAAGTTGTTGCCTTCTTCAACAGAGGCTCTCATAGTCATCAGGTTTTCCCATGAGTTGGGAACGACATCCTCGTATTTTAATTTTCCCGGTCCGGTCTGCATCTGCCCCTTCCATCCCTCCGCGTAGGGATAGGTGGTGAATTTCCCAGGGAAAAGGTATTCATCATGTAAGCTCGATGCAGGCACGATAAAGGGTGATGCCAGAATTCCCAGGAAAATTTCTCCGGGAAATCCTTCATCTGAATCACCAAAGCTGAGAGAAAACCCGGAATCGTCATCACAGGATTTCGATTTGGAAGTTTCACTGGAAGGTGTTCGCACTTCCGAACGAACATTATTCAACGCACCGTCCTGAGCCTGCAGAGTGCAGGTTACAAGGAACAGGCTTAGAGACCATATCCAGCGTATGGGCATTCTCCCCATTTACTGAAAAGCAGATACCCCATACCCGAAATCGAGTCAATGGAAAAGAAACACCCCGATGATGAATCGGGGTGTTGAGCGAAAAAAGCGGATGTAGCCTACTTGGAAGCTACTCGCTTCAGAGTTTCCATCTTGTCTTTGTCATCCTTGGTGACCATTTCCTTGTCATTGAGTTTGGTCACTTTCATCTTGGTCGTTTCTTCCTTGCCCTGCTGTTTCATGGTGATGGTCAACTGGTCGCCTTCGAGCTTGTACGAACCATCCATATTGATTTTCTGCCCACCGAATTCTGCATCAACGGTCAGCTTGCCTTCCTTGGCGAATTCGATGACCAGCTTGGCGCCTTGTGGCTTGGTTTCAGGTTCCCATTTGCCAAGCAGCAGTTTGCCATCGATTTTATCCTGCATGGCTGAGGTGGAAATCAAGGCAGCCAGCAGCGCGATCAGGGAAATACCACAACGTAACATAAGAACTCCAGAACCCGTGGGTTAACATTTTTGCATTGAATACGGGAACTTCAATGAAATCACATTGTTGAATCAATTCAACACGCCGGCAATGGCTTTGCGCTTGCGGGTGACATATTCAAATACCATCAGCAGCCCATCGGTCGCTTCATTCATCATAGCTGGCGAGCTCCAGGGAGCGTTCAGTTCCGTCAGTGTTCGAACTTCCTGAGCCAGCTTGGCTACTTCAGCTCGTTCAAAGATGACATAGTTACAGGCTGCACCCAGTTCGACCGAACCATAGCGACGACCTTTTTTCAGGGCAGGCAGCAGATCAACAGTAACCTTGTTGTCAGCAGCACGCTTGAGCAATTCATCAATGACTCGCGTGTTCAGCCCTTGCTGGCCCGATTCCTGTTCCATTTCGAGTTCTGTCCAGAGGCCTTCGGGGCCGATGGCAATAGTGATGACCTGATCGATAGCTTCGGCATCGCGTGGATTAACGCTGTTGTACGAAATGCCCTGCTTGGCCAAACGGCCGGCAATCTGCGCGAATTCATCATCCGGGCTGCCGCCCATTTCAAATTCGACCACTTTGAGAAGTGCCATTTCCTCAGCTTCGCTGGCTTTACCAAATACTTGATGAAACCGGCCAGG
The DNA here is from genome assembly GCA_016795155.1 of Planctomycetia bacterium. NCBI lineage: Bacteria > Pseudomonadati > Planctomycetota > Planctomycetia > Planctomycetia bacterium. The sequence goes on from JAEUIE010000057.1 coordinate 132,515, forward strand.
GTTGAAGGAATTAAACATCCATTGGGGCATAGTAACCTCGTCAGGAGCAGGGCAAGTGGCTCCAATCTTCTCACAATCATAGCTTATGAATATCTCACGTAAAGCAATAAACCTCGCACGTTTATTCTCTACCAGTTCCTGCTGGCCAAACCGAAAGCTTTTCGTTGAATAGCATTACTTCAATCAGTAATCAGCGTTTCCACTCGCGGTAGAAAGCACCTATGAAAATTCACGAATATCAGGCGAAAGAACTGCTGGCTGCCAAGGGGGCCAGTGTGCCTCGTGGCATCGTTGCCCGCACGCCGGAAGAAGTGGGCAAGGCTTATGTCGAGGTTGCACCCGCTGGTGGTGGGCTAGCGGTTATCAAATGCCAGGTGCATGCAGGCGGACGAGGCAAAGGAAAGTTTACTGGCAGCGGCAAGGATTTCGGTGGTGTCAAACTGGTCAAGAGCCAGGCGGAAGCAGTGGATGTTGCCAGCGTCATGCTCAAGTACCCACTGGTGACCAAGCAGACTAATGCGGAAGGACAGAAGGTCAGCACCATTCTGGTACAGGAAGCTGCAGACATTGCTCGCGAATTGTATGTCGCTGTTGTGCTGGATCGCGGTTTAGGGCTGCCCATCCTGATGGCATCTGCGGAAGGTGGTGTTGATATCGAAGAAGTTGCAGAGAAGCATCCAGAAAAGATTTTCAAGACGACGATTGATCCTGATCGTGGCTTGCTGCCTTATCAAAGCCGCCGAATGGCATTTTCATTGGGTTTCACAGGTGAGCAGATTGAACAGGCAGAAAAAGCATTGGTCAGCCTGGTCCAGGTCTTTCTGGAACAGGATGCCAGCCTGGCTGAGATCAATCCGCTGATTGTGACCAAAGGCGGTCAGGTGCAGGTGCTTGATGCCAAAATGACCTTTGATGACAATGCATTGTTCCGTCATCCCAACATTGAAGCGTACCGCGATGTAGGCGAAGAAGATCCCTTCGAACATCGTGCCAGCCAGACGGGACTGTCTTTTGTCAAAATGAATGGCAACATCGGCTGTCTGGTCAATGGCGCCGGCTTGGCGATGGCAACGATGGACATCATCAAACTGCATGGCGGCGAGCCGGCCAACTTTCTGGATGTTGGAGGTGGTGCTAACAAGGAACAGGTAACCGAAGCGTTCCGCATTCTGTTGAGTGATCCCAATGTGAAAGCAGTGCTGGTCAATATCTTTGGCGGCATTATGAAATGCGACATCATTGCGGCTGCCATCCTGGCTGCTTATGATGAAGTCGGCTTCAAGGTGCCTCTGGTAGTGCGGCTGGAAGGCACGAATGTAGAGCAGGGAAAAAAAATGCTCGCTGAATCAGGCAAGAAGATTGTCGCCACCGCGAGCTTTACCGATGCAGCCAAGCAGGTGGTAGCTTCGGTGAAGGCTTAACTATTTCCGCTTATGAACACCCTGCAGGCTGATGAATTGCTTCCATTGTTTTTCGTCGGCTTTATCCGTCCAATGGACGGTGGTGACACGCGAGATGCGATGAGCCTCTGTATTGCCTTCGCGGGTAACGACTTTGACCACGACATGCTTTCCTGTGCTGCCTTGTGGGAAGCCGAGCATGGTGAGTTCCTGTGATGAAGCCTTCGCGGAATAGGTCCAGACATCATCCTCTACCTTGGCCAGGCGCGTGACCTTGCCATACATCTCGATGTAGTAATCACCCAACGAGCCATCTTCCTTAAGCATGTAGCCTTCTTTACCTGGATATTTTTGAACGGGATATTTGGGTTCGAGGTAGGTAATCTCATCCAGGGTTTCTACAAATACCCGGTCTTTCTCGCGTGTCGGCTTGCTGGCGGTCATGACATCCGTCCACTTCATTCGAGGCACCACTTCGCCTTTGTCATTGATGCCAAACATCGTCCAGGAACCGGTGAAGGTGCCGACGAGGGTTGTCACTTCTTTGGGGATATAACGTCCCGGTGCATCTTGAACCGGCAGGCTGACGGCCAGTGCTAACAAGTAGATGAGATTCACGGCATTATCCTTGATGTAAGAAATATTCACATCATAAATCTAGCAGGTGCCTAGGCGATGTCTTGTATAAAACGGACATGATGTCTCACCGAGAATTATTCTGCACTATTCTCTGGGGGCCTTGGTTGTGTCATGATATTTCGAGATCTAAAAAGTTATTCATAAACTTCACTGCGATGTGCAATCATGCTGACAATCACTTTTTTCCTTGATTCTTCAATGAAATAGACGACTCGATAATCTCCAACACGATATCTCAACATGCCTTTGAACTTTCCCTTCAATGGCTTGATGTTGTTGTGTTTCCTTGGCTCGGTTTCTAGGGCGTGTGGAAATACTCCAGGCAAGCCAGCGTAATCAGGTATAGGGTCTTCTGTCAAATCAGGAGATTCTGCCATGGAACGGCATTCGATATCCGAAGAGAAGTATGAGCGGATTCGTCACCTCTTTCCGGCTGAGGAAGGTAAAGTGGGTCGCCGTCC